>JBMYXZ010000001.1:0-47037 GCA_049608925.1 Alphaproteobacteria bacterium
ATGTATATAATAATTCATCTGAAGCAAGAATAGAATTTGTAGTAGTAAAATCAAGAGATTTGGTATTGGATAAAGTTTATAATTATCCAAACCCATTTACAACTTACACAGAGTTTTGGTTTGAACATAATCCGGCATGACTGATCGTCAAAAAAATCAAAAAATTAATAATGAAGCGCAATTTACTACTCTAAATAAAATATGAAATAATTTATTAGATATATAGCGCAAAAATAGATAATTAAAAGAAGAAAATTAAACTTTAAAATTGCCTTTTATTTAAATTTATTTAAACTTTTAATTACATCGAGTAATTTTTATTCATTTTTACTCATTTAACATTCCAAGCCCCCCGGAACATCTTAACTAAATAACTTCCGAGGCGATCCCACATGCCCTTGGGATCTTACCTGATTTACCCCAGTGCCTATTGGATGATTCTCCTTGTTATCACCTGACGCCCTACGAGATTTTTTCTTCTCGGGACTGAAACCTGTTTTTGGTGGTTTCTGAGCATGCTTACGCCCCGCCGTGGAAAATGCCCCCGTTATATCCCGCCTTACAGACAAAACCGCCCTTTTTCGTGGTGCTTCCGCATGCCCTTGGGCCCTAATCTGATTTGCGCCTATATCTATTGGGCCATCCTCCCTGTTATCGCCAGCCTCTCTACGAGATTTTTTCTTCTTTGGGCTGAAGCCAGTTGAGGATGGTTTTTGAGCATGTTTATGTCCAGACCTGGAAAGGTGCCCTTTCATGACTGCCTGAACGCTTGCTGAACATACATTGTGTCCCAATAGTCCAAGGGCTTCTATCTCGTGTTGATCTGTAACAGTTTCAAGCAACTTTTTCGCTGCCTGCTTTAGCACCTCCCAATTTCCGCCAGCCTTTTTGACTTCCTCATACTTTTTGCCAAAGTACCGAACTGCCGCAACAGTTCCCATAGCCCGTAAGACTTTTTTCCTTATGTTATAGTATGCCTTTGTCCCTTCCTTAGATTTTACAGGTTTATTTGGGTGATTGGCTTTTTCTACTGATATTGCTGTGCCAGAAACAACTGGCAGAGTATCGCCACACCATATCTTAGTATCTTCTAAATTCGATCTGTGAAAAGGTTTTGGCAACATGATGATATGATCATCGTTTATATGGTGAAGCTCCATTTTTACAGAGTATTCTGACCATATAAATGTTTTTCCCTTCATCATGTTAATAATTTGCACAATATCATTTGTGCGCGTGACTGCTTTCAGCCCAAACACTATTATGGTCATACGGTCTCCAGTTGTTTTAGCTTTGTAAGGACTCAGGTTTAATTTTTGGGAAGATGCCGGAAGATTGGCACACTCTTTGACCATGTCGCGATGCTGCAATTTCAAATACAACATGCTAGCAAGGCCTAATTCCTCTGCTGCACGCTTAGATGCCTCAAATACATGCAGAAAGCCGTTTCTACTATCCCGCTCGATGTCAAATGCAGACTCTGGCAGATGACCTGAACAAAAAGACGCGTGACATATGGTCAAAAAAATCAGAAGATTTAAAAAAAATTGCATACAATACTCGATATTTACAAAGGAAAATAAATTTATCGCAATATAGCGCGCAAAAAGACGAGATTAAAAGAAATAAATATCACTTTAATATTGTATTTAATTTAAATTTGTATAAAATTTTATGCAATTTACTGTAAGCTTATATTTACATTGATATATTTTTTATATTTGATAATCTCTTCTTAAAGAGATCAGGGAAAATATTTTATGCGCACAACCATTATTTACGGCTCTCACAGGGAAAATCGCTTGGGTATTAATGCTGTTATGTTTTTTCAAAAGCTTCTAACCACACGCGGTCAGCATGTTGATGTCATTGATAGCCTGCAAGAAAACCTGCCGGTTCTGGACAAACGCTATATGGACTATGAAGCAGGCAAAGCCCCAACCAATCTGGAAAGACTTGCTGAAATTTACCGCAAGAGTGACGGCTTCTTGGTGGTTGCCGGTGAATACAATCATACAATCCAACCAGGTCTGAAGAATCTTTTAGATTACTTCTACACAGAATATTTTCACCGCCCAGCCGGCATTGTGTCTTATAGTATTGGCGATGGTGCTGGGCAACGTGCTGCGATGACGCTGCGCCCAAATCTTGCGGCCCTGGGAATGGTCACGATTCCCAAAATGTGTGCTATTGGCAAATTGGGAGATAAAATTGACGCTAATGGAAAACCTCTGACCGATTCAATGGCTAGCTTTGGGGAGAGATTCATTGACGAGTTTGAGTGGTATCAACGTGCATTAAAGAATGCACACAAAAGTGACCCTATGACTTAGGCTCCTCATCAAACTTTCGCTCCAGCAGATCCTCTAAAGCATCCAGCAAAGGCTCGGCATCTTGCCCGCTTGCTGTTACACTAATCTTAGAGCCCTGATTGGCCGCTAGCATCATCAGCCCCATGATGGATTCCCCTGGGACGGTGATGCCTTCCTTTGTTACGTTAACATCCGCTTGAAATTGCCCAACGATTTTCACAAACTTTGCAGCTGCACGCGCATGCAACCCTTTGCGATTCTGTAAGACCAGAACGCGGTCAATCGGTTGCATCAAGCCCCCTCTAAAAGCTGCGAGGCCGCATTGATGTACTTTCTACCAGCTTCTTGAGCGTCATTGGCTGCTTGCTGTAAATCCGTTGAAGACCTGATGCTAGCCAACTTAATTAAGACGGGCAAATTAACCCCAGCTATGACCTCGGTATTCTCGCGATTTAGCAAAGACATGGCCAAATTAGATGGCGTGCCTCCAAACATATCGCTAAGCACGATAACGCCATCGCCTGTATCCACGGCAGATACCGCTTCCATCAACTCTGTACGGCGCGCTTCAAGATCGTCCTCGGGCTCAATACCAATGCTGATGATTTGTTCTTGAGCACCAATCACATGCTCCAAAGCTTTCTCGAATTCTTTTGCCAACCCACCGTGGGTTAAAATGATGATACCAATCATGTACTAGTCTCCCTGTCCATTTATACCAGCTTCTTGCTGCCATGATCTTTTGCGCTCTAGATAAAACAATATAATCCCGATGATAGCAACAGTGATCGTTACAGTGATCGCGTAAGAAAGCGGAATAATATCAAACAGTTGGATTTTATCAAATCCTTCATACAAAAACCTGTCTTGTATGGTTGGATAGCTAAGACTATATAGAAATGCACCGGCGATTCCACCAGCCAGCACAGCCCAAGCGTCTTTATATCCTGCCCCGATTTGGGCAAATACTGTCAGAGGACCAGCCCCAGCGATAGCAAATCCTATACCGAAAATCGCCCCGCCGAAGACATTAACCACAGGAAATGTAGAAGTAATATACAGCCCAATCATATCTAATTCACGCATGACATAAAACGCAATGGACCCAACCGCTATGGCTGTCAGAAACACTTTTACAAACAGATGGTTGCTAAACTGCAGCTGGCGCTGGATGATTATAGGCTCAAATACCCTTGATTTTTCCAAGGCTACGCCCAGGATGCTTCCTACCATAAAACCCAGGACGACCATATCAATGATTTCCATGTTTATCTCCTGTGCAAGTGTCTGGCTGTGAAGTTTGCGAACGTTACAAAGAAGACTGCAAAAAATATCGCCGCAACATTGAACTGGGCAAGGCCACTTAGTAAATGTCCAGCTGTGCAGCCGTGGGCAAGCCTTGCACCAAAGACCATAATCATGCCGCCAATAAAGGCTTTGATATATGTCCTGCCTGGTGCTGAGCCCTCTCGTTGCATGTGCGACAAGCGTGCAGACAAAAAAGCCCCAGCGGTAATGCCCAGGGCTAGGGCTAGTCGCCAATCAAGTGAGGGGCTGGAAATATATTTGCGGACGTTTAGTGAATCGACAAGGCTGGGAGAAAACAGCTCGGTCAGGTTTGAAGAAAACCACATAAATGCAGAAGAAATCCCTAGGCTTTGATCTGCCAGCAATACACCCGGGATATGCAATAACCCCAGTATAATACCAACCAGATATGGTGACCATGATGGCTTTCTCAGACCTATTCGCATGCTACCTCCCCGTCAAAAAACGCCCCTATTGATTGGATTGTGTGAATATCTCGTAGCCGTCTTTTGTCACACCAATTGTATGTTCGTACTGTGCAGACAAAGACTTGTCTCGTGTAACCACCGTCCAGTCATCGGACAAGACCTTGGTGTCATAGCTTCCCGCGTTGATCATCGGCTCAACTGTGAAGAACATTCCCTCTTCCATAGTAGGCCCAGTGCCAGGCTTGCCATAATGCAGCACATTCGGGGCATCATGAAAAACTTGTCCAATGCCGTGCCCACAATAGTCTCTAACCACAGAATAATTCTTGGCTTCTGCAAAGCTTTGTATCGCATGGCCAATATCTCCAAAGGTAGCGCCGGGGCGCACCATTTCGATACCGCGCATCATCGATTCATATGCGGCCTCGACCAGCTTGCGTGCCTTAACACCTACTTTGCCGACCATATACATGCGGCTGGTATCACCATGCCAACCGTCCACAATTGTTGTCACATCAATGTTGACGATATCGCCTGACTTCAAAACCTTGGTGTCTGACGGAATCCCATGACACACGACATGATTTACTGACGTGCAAATAGACTTTGGAAAGCCGTTATAGCCCAAGCAAGCAGGAATAGCTTTGTTTGCCAGAATGAATTCATGGCAAATTGCATCAAGTTCGTCAGTTGTGACACCTGGTTGAACGTGAGGCGTAATATGATCAAGCGTCATTGCCGCAATGCGTCCTGCTGCACGCATTTTTTCGAATGCTTCGGGGGGGTGAATCTTAATTGTCTGCATAGGGTAAAGGAGCCTTAATCGAAATACCATCTTGTGTAACCTGGCAATAGTAACACAATTTTTCAACACCTGCAGCAAAAGCCTTTTGTGCCTCGTATGCATAATTTGGATCAATATCTTCTGCCAACTTGAAAGCCTCGCAATCGGCTCTTTGCACAACGTACAGCATCACAGCGCGATGACCTTCTTTGACCATGTCAGTGAGTTCTCTCAGATGCTTCGCCCCTCTTGCCGTGACCGAGTCTGGGAATTCTGCCAAGTTCCCGCGGCGCAGATGAACATTTTTGATCTCCACATAACAGTCAGGAAGACCTTCTTCGGATAACAGCACATCGATGCGCGAATTTTGGCCATATTTTACCTCGCGACGATAAGCGTTATAAGCAGCAAGTTCTTTAATGACTTTACCTTTTAAGGCTTCTTCGACCAGATGATTGGGAAGATTGGTGTTGATTCCAACCATTGCGCCATCGCAATCAATTAGCTCCCATGTATAGCGTAACTTGCGCGGAGAGTCTTTTGGCACCGGAGACAGCCAAACCGTGCTATCGGGATCCTTTAATCCCAGCATCGAACCTGGGTTTGCGCAGTGCGCCGTAACCGTAGATCCATCTTCCAGCTGAACATCCGCCAGAAATCTTTTGTATCTTTTCAACAATTTTCCTTTGACTAAGGAATTAGAAAACTTCATATGATACACTTTAGGTAAAGTAAGAATGGGCGCACTGTATCATGAAAGATCCACACATAAAAGATCCCACCGCCGCGATTATCATTATCGGCAACGAGATTTTATCAGGCAGAACACGCGATGCAAACATCCAGTTCCTGGGAACTAGGCTGTGTGAATTAGGCGTAGAGTTATCCGAAGTGCGCATTATCCCTGACATAGAACAGACTATTATCGACACTGTGTTAGAACTTAGCGGCAAATACACCCACGTCTTTACAACCGGCGGTATCGGGCCCACCCATGATGATATAACCAGTGAATCCATCGGCAATGCCTTTGGCTGCACCATGCACTTTCACCCAGAAGCAATGGAATGCCTTAAGCAGCGATATAATAACGAGCTGACAGAAGGGCGTAAGAAAATGGCATGGATTCCCGAAGGGGCGGATCTGATCAAAAACCCCGTGAGCCAAGCACCCGGATTCGTGCTGAATAATGTTTTTGTGTTTGCTGGCGTGCCAGAGATAATGCAAGCCATGTTTGACCAAATTGTGCCGCAGATTGCGACTGGTGACCCGATCATATCCGAGACCATAAGCTGCCCTAAATTACCGGAAAGCGCCATTGCCGAGGGCCTAGGCAAAATTCAGCATGCGTGCCCGGAAGTTGACATCGGCAGCTACCCTTTCTGGAATCTGAAAGGCGAATTTGGCGTCAGTGTGGTGATAAAAGGGCGTGATAAAACTTACATTTGCAAAGCTGTTGATATGGTGCTTGAACTGGTGCACCAACTGGGTGCTGTCCCTATCCAACAGCCGGCTGCAGCGTGTTAAAAAAGTGACACTTGTCTAGAGGGAAATATTGTTTTGAAAATCCCTCTATAGGATTTTTTTTTGGTGCTATAGTGTAAACAAGATCAGGAAATGAGAGAATCATGTTAAAGCGCATACTTGTTGTATTAGATGGATCCAAAGCCGCAGCGGCTGCTAAGCTTTATGCCGTAGAGCTAGCGCAAGCAACCGATTCCGCCCTGACGGGTGTGGGCGTTATTGACACGCCATGGATCACCGCCGCCCAGCCAGAACCATTAGGTGGCGCTGCCTTTAAGATCCATCGCGACAAGGTTGTCATTCGCCAGACACACGAACGCATCCAAAAGATGCTGGATGGATTTATGGGCATCTGTAAAGAAAACGATGTTGCCTGCCAGGTGTCCGAGCTCGAAGGATTTCCAGCAACCGAGATCGAAAACATGTCGGAAGAAAACGACATGATCGTCATCGGTAAAACCACTGATTTCCACTTTGATCTAGATGACGACAGCGACTTGACCGTCAAACACATCATCAGAGACAACCCACGCCCTATCATAGTGGTAACCGGCCCCAGCAAGGCCGAGGGAGACGTCTTGATCGCCTATGACGGCAGCTTACAAGCCGCACGCGCCTTGCACATGTTCTTGTTACTTGGGCTAGCCAAAGGGCGTAAAGTACATGCCATCAGCATTGCCCCACGCCAAAAAGAAGCCAACCTTATTGTCATGCGCGCTCGAAATATGTGCGAGCTTCACGGGGTAGAAGTCGTTGCTGAAGGCATTGTTTCTTCCCGCGCACCCGAAAACACCATTCAGAAAAAAGCTAAAGAAATTGGCGCCAGCGTGATCATCATGGGCGCTTTTGGCCATCATGGCTTGCGAGAGCTATTCTTTGGTTCAACAACCGAACATATGATGAAGCATTCAGAAGTCCCATTGTTTATTCACCATTGATGCAGTCAAACGTCAAGGTACATACGTAAAAACTTTCTGTAATCATGGTGGAGTTATTGTGAGATATATCTGTTTTATCTTGGCTGGACTGTTATTCCATATTCCTAGTGGATACAGCAGCTTACCTGATATTTACAAGGACGAACCGCTCGCCATCACATCACCCAACACAGATTCACTCGAAGTTTGGGGAAAGATTAATACCTTTGCAACTTTCTATACTCAAATTGAGCAGGACCACACCGCTTTGGTGGCTCATGTTCAGCACACCATCTCAACAAGACCCATTGCGATTGTTCGTTATTTGACACGCACATCAAAGAGACTGCGCAATATCCTGGCTTATATCAAAAAGTATGAAAAAATAATCAGCCTTCAACTCATCAGCGCCCATGACTCTGACAAACTTAAAGGTATAGAGAGTACTATTAGTGGCTATAATCTTTCCTGTATAACGATAGTCGATCCAACATTGTTAGGCTTATGGCTGGTTGTGCAGCCTGAAAAATCGAAGACGTCTATATGCTATAAAAAGCCTGACACACCAAAAAGAAATTTCAGAGTTGTGCATATCAATAAGGACCAGTTTGGCAGAGAGCAATGCTTGGCACACGACCCTGATCTTATTGAACACTGTGCCCAAAGGCTTCAGAAGGTATTATCCGCTAAACAACTTAATTTGCACTATATCGCATGCCTAACCAACCCGACTCTGTCTCTACCAACCCACACGTATTTTGTGGAAAATATATTCGCTCTGCGTGGAAATTCGCCATATGCTCTCTACACTAATGGAGTTGCAGAATGTGTCGTGATATCCATCTGGAACAAATTGAATAACAATCGCATTATGATACACCTTACACCCAACCTAGTGCGCCATGGGTTACTCTGGCTTCAAAGATTTTTCCAAGACAATCGCGCCAAGAACTGTGTTGCCAACCTTGCCTCGGGTTATATTTCTGAGCGATTAATACTGTTTTCTAAAGTCTTGAAAACCGTACACGGGTGCCCTATCGGGAAATGCACCACCTATAAAGCGTATTGCATAGCCACGGATAAATGGCCCTCTTATGACCACATGTATATAGTACGAGACTATCGATATGGAGGACCTGGTTCAGACCACTTGCTTCAGGTATACCTGGGACCAGACGGTCAGTATTACACCAGCTTCGATAGAAAATTCGCTTAAATTCCGCATGCACGTTTTGCTTGCAATAAAGATTCAATTGGTATAGCCTCCGCACTAGGTAAATTTAATTTGAGTATATGAAAAATGGCTGTACCAAAGAGGAAGACATCAAAATCTAAGCGCAATATGCGTCGCTCACATGACGGTTTGAAGCCTGTTGGCTTGGTTGAGTGCTCATCTTGTGGTGATTTTAAGCGTGCACATCACGTGTGCCCTCATTGTGGTCACTATAAAGACCGCCAGACTATCAAAGTCTGATTTATCCACTGGCATAAATGAAAGATAACCCAAGGGAGTCTCAGCGATTGAAAATTACTCTTGCGGTTGATGCGATGGGAGGGGATAACGCTCCCAAAGCTGTCATTGAAGGCGTTAGCCTGGCGCTGAAGCGCTATCCCAAAGCACATTTTATATTGTTCGGAGACGAACAGCAGATACAAGATTGTATTAAAGCTGTTCGCCTGGACGTGTCTCGCATAGAAATCCGCCATTCTGATGAAATCATCACCCCTGATATGAAGCCAAGTGCTGCCCTACGGCGTGCGAAAGGCTCTAGCATGCGAATGGCGATTGAAGCTGTTAAGAATGGTGATGCGGATGCGGTTGTCTCTGCAGGAAACACTGGGGCATATATGGCCCTGTCAAAAATCATCCTAAGGACCCTGCGTGGCATTGATCGCCCTGCGATTACGGCACCACTGCCAACAGCAACTGGTAGCGCTGTCATGCTGGATTTGGGCGCTAACGTTGACTGCGACACCAATAATATTGTGCAGTTTGCTATTATGGGCGAAATTTATTCTAAAGCAATTCATGGAATAAGCTCGCCTTCTGTTGGGCTTTTGAATGTTGGGGAAGAAGACACAAAAGGCAATTCTACCGTCCAGGAAGCGGCTCAAATTATCCGCGAACATGGACACATCAAGAACTTCAGCGGCTTTATTGAAGGCAACGATATCTTCCTCGGCAATATAGATGTAATCGTCACCGACGGGTTCAGCGGCAATATCTCGCTGAAGACCGCCGAAGGCGCCAGCAAAATGTTCAGTAACTTTTTCAAGAACCAAGTACAAGGATCATTCTGGAATAAAATCAGGTACTTTGCCGCTCGCAAGCTATTTAAGGACTTCAAAGCAAAATTTGACCCCAGAATATACAATGGGGCACCCTTTCTGGGTCTGAACGGCATTGCCGTTAAAAGCCATGGCGGATGCGACGGCTTTGCATTTTCTTATGCTGTTGGCGTTGCCTATAACTTGGTTGACCAGAAAGTGATCGAGCAAATCGCCCATGAAGTTGAGGCTTGCTCTCCTGATGCTGAAGGAAGTAATGTAATCCCCATAAGCGCAGGCATTGGTAAAGAAGAAAGTAAGGTTAGCTGATGGCATTACAATCACGTTTTTTGGGCTGTGGGCATTATCTGCCCGAGCGTATTGTTACAAATGATGACTTGGCCAAAACTGTCGATACATCCCACGATTGGATTGTCGAGCGCACGGGTATTCAATCTCGTCACTTTGCAGAAGATGGCGTGCTGACATCGGATCTTGCCACGAAAGCTGCGGAAAATGCTTTGAAGAATGCCGGCCTTAAAGCTGATGACATTGACTTGGTAATTGTCGCGACTGTTACACCTGACAGAACATTCCCATCAACAGCCACACTGGTTCAAAAGAACTTGGACATGAATCATGGCGTTGCCTTTGATGTCAGCGCTGCTTGCAGCGGATATTTGGTTGCCTTGTCAACAGCGCATCAATACTTGAAAAGCGGCCATTGTAAAAAGGCATTGGTTATTGGCGCAGAGACATTCTCGCGCATTATTGACATGAATGATCGCACCACCTGTGTGTTGTTTGGCGACGGCGCTGGTGCAGTGGTGTTGTCGGCTGAAAACAGCAATCAAGATCGCGGGATTATTGGCTTGGAAATGCACTCAGATGGGCGCTGTGAAGGCATCTTAAAGACAAGTGGTGGAACATCTTTAACCAAGACAGCGGGCTTTATCCAGATGCAGGGCCGCGAAGTATACCGCCATGCGGTTAATAAGCTGACGGAATCGGCCATCAGTATTATGCAATCTTATGACGTGTCTAACCAGGATATCGACTGGATGATTCCGCATCAAGCGAACTTGCGAATCATCGAAGCCGTTGCAAAAAGGTTAGAGGTCGCTGACGAGAAAATCATAACGACCGTCGACCATCATGCTAATACTTCTGCTGCTTCAATTCCGCTGGCCCTAAGCGAAGCATGGCAAGACGGAAAAATTAAAGATGGTGACTTGATTATTCATGAAGCCCTGGGTGCTGGCCTGATTTGGGGCTCGGCATTATTACGGTGGTAATACATGACATACGTTGTAACGGAAAAGTGCATTAAGTGTAAGTATACTGACTGTGTAGAAGTTTGCCCTGTAGACTGTTTCTACGAGGGTGAAAACATGCTGGTGATTAATCCTGAAGAATGCATTGATTGCGGCGTGTGCGAGCCTGAATGTCCGATTGACGCGATTTCACCAGATACTATCCCGGACGCTGAAAAATGGGTGGAACATAATCAAGCGTTTTCAGAAAAGTGGCCTCGCATCACAGAACGCAAAGAACCCCTTGAAAATGCTGCAGAATATGAAGATGAAGGCGGAAAGATGGAAAAATATTTTTCAGAAAAGCCCGGCGCGTAAGCCTTATATTCCCTTAACTTCTGAAATTAACAGCTTGTAAACTAATAGTTAATTTTCACTTAATTAGTCCTGTAAAAATTCACAAAGTTGTGCTATAAAAGACACATAATGAGTTTCCAGCAAATACTTTGCTTATTTTACAGGAGGACTCCTATGACTACAGACATGACTTTCGCTGAAGGCGATCACGTTGTATATCCAGCCCACGGTGTTGGATATATTGAGGGCATTGAAACCCAAGAAGTTGCCGGCCATAAGCTGCAATTACTAGTTATCTCTTTTGAAGACGATCGAATGAAGCTCCGTCTTCCCGTTATGAAGGCAAAAACGGCAGGGCTTCGCAAGCTTAGCACCGAAAATATGATGAAAAAGGCCCTGACAACTCTTGGCGGTAATGCAAAGATCAGTCGCGCCATGTGGAGCCGCCGTGCACAAGAGTACGAAGGTAAAATCAATTCTGGCAATCCTGTTTCTATTGCCGAGGTTATCCGCGATTTACATCGCACCGGTGACCAGCCAGAGCAATCCTACAGCGAACGTCAGCTTTATCAATCTGCTCTCGAACGCCTAAGCCGTGAACTTGCTGCGATTGAGCAAATTGATATGGACCAGGCACAGGGTAAGCTAAAAAGCGGATTACGCGCTGCCTAAGGTTATCTTTCACTCAGGTGTGCTGGCAAGGTGTTCTAAACCACCCGTTACCGCCGGCACACTTGATCCAATCACTATTTTACTTATGTTGAAATCTGCGCTTTCTAAATGCGCCATAAGGATGTTCAGCTTCTCTTCACTATTAAGGTTATAAACAACACCAGCAGCGAACCAAAATTTTGGCTTTGTTTGAAATATAATACGCGCTTGTCGGTAGTGCACTTCCAAACTTAAGAGCTTTTTATTCACTTTCTTTGCAAAGCCTATACCCCGATCTATACCCCGATCATCATTATACAATAAGTTAAATCTTAGCTGGATTAACTCCAGCAGTTTTCTCCTACTACTATCACTTTCAAATTTAACACTGGTGTTATTTTTAAGCACTCCCTGCAGACCAATTACCACCAAGACATTTTGAGGCGCCACCCCTTGCTTGTGCAATTTCATGCATGTCTCATATATTTCAGGGATAGGATCATCGTCTTCGCTGGCAATAGCCGGCGACAAGAAAAGTACTGAGATAAGCAACGCAAGAATCTTCATAAGTATATCCTAACCCGATGGAATATTCTTCACAATCCCAACGGATAATACTTATAAAAACAAACACATATTGACGCGCCTTTTCGATTTAGCTAATCTTGTGCTACTTAAAAATACGAAGTTAAAGGTTAAATATATATGTCAGATTTTTATTCTGTCACACCCAGCGTTGAAGGGCGCATTATCGTCCAAAATGATCTGGCAATGTGCTTTCCTGCCTTGATGCCAGTTGTTCCGGGGCACCTTCTGATTGCACCAATAAGGCCAGTTTCTGCCTTTGAGGATATGACAGAGTCTGAAGTTCTGGCCGTTTTTTCATTAATGAAAAAAATAAAGAAGGCGCTGGTTTCGGTCTTTAATGCAGACGGGTTCAATCATGCCTGGAACCAATCCAAAGTGGCTGGTCAATCTGTTAACCACTTTCACTTACATGTATTACCCAGAAAAGCCGGCGACACTGGCATCACTAAGTACGAGCCTCGTGATTTTCTATACCGCAGCATGCCTGTTGAAGATAGACCACAATCTGCAAATGAAGAGCTAACAGAAATAACAAAGCTTGTTCAAGAAGCCTTGCGCGCCGTTTGAATTCGAACTATTTCGCCGTTTCTGCTGCAATCATCGGCCGCTAGGTCAACAAAAACATCACTGATTTCTTCTGGCGTGGGCAGTGTCATGGGGTCTTCTCCCGGGGCTGCTGACGCGCGCATATCTGTTCTAACACAACCGGGACTTACAAGGTTAACCTTCATGTTAGGATATGTGTTGGCAATTTCTGCGGCATAAATCTGAACCATAGTGTTCAACATGATTTTACTGCCCGAGTACGCCGACCAGTATGGGGCTATCATATCAGCGGCACCACTGGTAACAAAGATACCACGACCAGCTTCAGATTTGCGCAACATGGGATCAAAAGCACGGATTAAACGCCAGTTAGCCGTTACATTGATGCGGACAGTCTCATCCCAAATATCAGGTTCGATATGCGGCACTGGCGCCAGCTGTCCCAGGACACCCGCATTGCCAACTAAGATATCCAGCCCCTTAAAGCGATCTGCCACGTGCAACGCCATCTGATCAATCTTATCAAGTTCATTGAGGTTCAAAGGAACAAGTGTTGTCTCCACCCCATATTCCTGACACATATCATCAGTTTTCTCGAGACCTTCAACAGATGTGGCGGTTAATATTAGATTGCATCCTTCTTGGGCAAAGCGTTTTGCAATGCCAGCACCAATGCCTCTGGAAGCTCCTGTGATCAAAGCCCTGCGGCCAGCTAATCTACCAGACATATTATACCCCTTCTTGTGTTTAGGCGCCTGGGGCTAGCATATCCTCTGGTTGAACCCAAGAGTCAAACTGCTCGTCAGTAAGCAGCCCTAAATCTTGCCCTGCTTGGCGCAGTGTCGTGCCATCGTTATAGGCCTTTTTAGCAATTTTTGCCGCATTATCATAGCCTATATGTGGATTTAATGCTGTTACCAGCATCAGTGACTCATTTACGTAACGGCGCAAGCGATCTGTATTAGCCTCGATTCCTGTGACACAGCGATCCGTAAAGCTGACCATTGCATCAGACAATAGCTCGATTGATTCCAATACATTACGGATAATCACAGGTTTGAAAACATTCAGCTGCAAGTGACCATGAGATCCTGCAACTGTAACCGCTGTGTGATTGCCCATAACCTGGGCTGCTACCATCGTAATGGCTTCGCATTGTGTTGGATTCACTTTGCCCGGCATTATTGAAGATCCTGGTTCATTAGCAGGTAAGACTAACTCTCCCAGACCGCAGCGAGGTCCACCGCCCAACAGGCGAATATCGTTAGCAATCTTCATGATCGATACGGCAATGGTATTCAAAACGCCGGAAAATTCTACCAAAGCATCATTTGATGCCAAAGCTTCAAACTTGTTTTCAGCAGTCGTAAAGGGTAAATCCGTAATTGCTGAGACTTCTGCTGCAAATTTGCGGGCAAAATCTGGATGCGAGTTAATACCCGTCCCCACGGCCGTTCCGCCTTGCGCCAACGCATATACTCGCGGCAACACAGCATTCACCCGTTCAATTCCATGAATCATCTGCATGGCAAAACCCGAGAACTCTTGCCCCAGCGTCATCGGTGTCGCATCTTGCAAGTGGGTACGGCCAACCTTAATAATATTATCGAAAGCACGCTTCTTAGCGTCTAATGCATTTAAAAGCTTCTGCATAGCAGGCAACAGGGACTGGTGTGTGCTGATTGCTGTTGCGATATGCATTACAGTTGGAAACGTGTCATTTGAGGACTGCCCCATATTCACATGATCATTAGGGTGGACAGGATTTTTTGAGCCAATTGTGCCCCCCATAATCTCGATGGCACGGTTCGCAATAACTTCATTAGCATTCATATTAGACTGGGTACCAGAACCGGTCTGCCAGACAACCAGTGGAAAATGATCATCGAGCTTGCCCTCATGGACTTCAGTAGCTGCGGCACAAACCGCATCACCAATGGTTTTGTCCAGATGCTTCAAGTTCATATTAATACGCGCAGCAGCAAGCTTTTGGATACCAAAGCATCGCACTACTTCTGAAGGCATGACAGCCCTTCCAATAGGGAAGTTCTCGAGACTGCGTTGTGTCTGCGCCCCCCAATAGCGGTCGCTAGGGACTTCAATATTGCCAATAGAGTCTGATTCCGTGCGCATTTTTGTCATAATATTTCTGCCTGCTTCACATTGTGTGAAAATTCTAACTAATACTTATTTACAAGGTGTTAATTCTACCGGTATAAGCATGGATTTTAATCTTTTTTAAGCCCAGATATTAGAATTTGGAATAATTGTTATACGACAATATCTATTTTAATCATAGATAACAATGCCAATATCTACAGTGTTGATATTATTTTTATTGTTTTTTTAGGAGAGCTTCATGTTTGGAAATTCAAGATTTGTTAAAGGGTTATTATTTGCATCGGCTTTGGTAAGTACGTGTAACACAGGATGTGCCAGCGATGCTATCGAGCAACAGCAAGTAACTGTCAGCCCAAAGGTAACCGTCAATCGCCTGGACATGCTGCGGGAATTAAAAGAAAAGTTTGCAAAAGAAAATACCCGCCTCACTGGCAAAAAAATCAAGAGTTTGAATCAAATTGCTGAACAAGTATATAAGACGCCTACCGGTGCTTTTCTGAAATACGCTTTTGGTGGAAAGGATCTCGAGCAATCTCTGCACCAGGCCGTTAAAGTTATGCTAACCAAGATTTGGCGCAACCAATACAAAGGCAAGCGCCGCATTGTCAGTAAAGATATCATCCATGCCCTTCGGACAAACAGCGCGCAAATGCATAAAGAAGTATTTGGCCTGGCAAAACAGATTATCATCAGCTCGGTTGCACATCCTGACCACTATGTATTTTATCATGGTCACGGCAACAGCCTGCGTCTGTATATGGATATGATGCGCGAGATCTCTGCCTATGAAGAAATTAACAACTTGAAGGGTATGAATCCCTTGCGTGACAAGCAGTCAGATAATGACGTGCGCACAGTAGACGATATTTTCAACCGTTGGGAAAAAGAAGCCCAAGCATACGCCAAAGAAAACAATAAAAAATTATATGATTCAAACCGTATGTTAGGAGTTGGATTTGCACCGGATTTAATCCCATTCATGCGTGACAACGCAATTTCAACAAACATAAACTTGTTTGGTAATATGGACTGTTTGGCGGAATGCACACTATTTTACTTCTTAGATTCGTTCAACATTTCAGATCCGAATTCAGCGCTTATAGAGAAACTTGTCCGCCGAATGCTGCCAAGCAATGCAACCCAAGACTTAGTAGACAGCAAGGTACAAAAGTATGTCTCACTTTATAACGACACCATGAAAGAAACGGGCGGAAACTTGATGCAGATTTTTGTACACAAGTCCGTTGTAAATGACATCGGCTTTGCCTCGTGGATGAAAGGCATACCTGTGCTGTTGAACAAGGGGCATCTTGCCACCCGTGGGGGAAATAACCGACCAGTAGTGCGCTTGAAAAACAGCCGCAAATATAAGCGTCCGTCAATGAGATCCTATATTGATCAGTTCACGAATTATCCAAAAGGCTTTATAAGCAAATATTCCGATTTCAGATACAAGCGAACAATCAAAGCATCGGATAGGCAAGGCGTATATGATCGCCCACAAGCTCGCCTGGTAATCCACCCCTCTGTCTTTATGGACCGTGACCTTGTAAAGGTGAAGCAATTTACCCGCTTTAAAGCTGATCATGCGAAAAAGCAGGGCTATATTGATGGTCTTAAAGCTCTCATTCGGGCTGACATGCAAGATTATATTAATTTGTTAGAAGCATCTGAGATCGAAGCTCCGAAGTCCTCTAAGCTGACACGCTTAATCCGTTATACAAAGGACGAAAACGCCTTCATTCAAAAGTTAGAAGCAAACAGTGCTAAGGTTGAGAAGGCAAAGCAGATCACCCCAAAGGCTATAGTTAAGAGTGCTTCACATAATCAGATACACATGTTGGTTGCCAACATATTCAGAATGGCGAGAATTATACTATCCCCTGCAAATACCTTGACTACGGCCAATCAGAAAATAAAGATATTTAAGCCCGTTGCAATTGCTCCAGCAAAAATTAGCTATGCAGATATCCTGAAAAAACACAGCTTGTTTTTAGGAAAGGTCAAAGTCAATTTGCGCCTGAAGCAGGTATCAAAAAAGGCGAAACTTCCTGATTGGAAAAAATTGCAAACAGCAGCGGCTGCATAAATTCTATTCACCGGTGTACTTCCTTATTTCCGTATGATAATTTGACTGCAGAAATAAGGAGGTCTCCCCATGCACGCAGATTTTGATCTTACGCAAATAGCCCTGGTTGCCCTGGCAGCATTAGCTGGCGGTGTGCTACTAGAACGTTTTCGTCAACCTGCTGTTCTGGGATATATACTAGCAGGCGTCCTGTTAGGGCCTTCCCTATTAGCACTGGTTGAAAACCGTGAATCTGTTGCAGTCCTTGCTGAAATGGGCGTTTTGCTGCTGCTGTTTATTATCGGTATGGAGCTTGAACTAAAAAGCTTTCGGCAAACCTGGCATATCTCCCTGGCCACAATAGCAATTCAGATATCCGTTACCTTTGGTGCAATTTATCTATTGTCTTTTGTATTCAACTTCTCCATGGGCATGACTGTTCTGTTGGCTTTTTCAATAGCCTTAAGCAGTACAGCCGTCGCCATTAAAATGTTAGAAGGTATCGGCGAGCTGAAATCTGAATCTGGTCGCCTTACTGTGGGTGTATTGATTGCACAGGACCTGGCCATCGTGCCGATGATCCTGATTATCCGCGGAATGGGAGCAGACGCATTTGACATCACTATAGTTGTTAAAGTTTTGTTCTCACTTGCTTTCTTAGCTGCTGTCATTTTCATGTTAGGACGCAAGGAAAGTCTGAAAATCCCCTATCTTGAGGAAATTGCCAAGCACAATGACATGCCATCGCTTGTCAGCTTGGGATTCTGCTTCGGGCTGGCAAGCTTGTCTGGTCTGGTGGGTCTCTCTGCGGCTTACGGCGCCTTCATCGCAGGTTTAATTCTGGGGAACACACAAAGTCATGATGCCTTGATGAAGGCAATCCATCCGATTCAATCAACATTGATGATGGTGTTTTTCCTGTCGATCGGGCTGTTGATGGATTTGCACTTCATCTGGGACAATATATGGAAAGTTCTGATGCTGATGCTGGTCATCACCCTTGGAAAATCGATGTTAAATATCGCAGCCCTGCGCATTCTTGGACAAGTTCGCCCAATAGCGTTTCTTTCAGGGCTAGTATTGTCTCAAATGGGAGAATTCGCTTTTCTGCTGACCACGGTGGCCAGCGAATCTGGCATTGTCACGGCCAACGGCGAGAAGCTGATTATTTCACTTGCTGCCCTATCCTTGGCCTTTAGCCCCTTATGGCTGTCTGGCGCCAGACGCTTAATCAAGATGCGACCATCTGAATCTGATACTTTTGACACGCTAATTGAAAGCGCCTTTGGCCGAGAAATAAAATCCATAACAGAAGTCTGCGGCAATGGTATTTCAGCCTGCAAACGCGGAATTGCCTCTCTAACGAAGTCATCAAAAGACACTCCAGATGCCTGATTACGCTCTTGAAGACAATATCGGCGGAATTATTGCAGGTGTTGACGAAGTTGGTCGCGGTCCCTGGGCTGGCCCCGTTGTGGCGGCAGCTGCTATCATAGACAGATCAAAGTTGCCTTCTGAGATTGAAGTCCTAATCAATGATTCCAAACAGCTTACCGCGCAAAAGCGCGCTGCTATTTGCCCCCAGTTGATGGAATGTTGTCACTATCACATTGCCCAAGCGTCGGTTGCAGAAATTGATCAAATCAACATTCGTGAAGCAACTTTTCTGGCCATGCGCCGGGCAATCGAAGGTCTTAATATTACCCCCGAGGCATGTTTGATTGACGGCAATAGCTTGCCAGAGCTCCCTATGCCAGCGTATGCGGTTGTAAAAGGCGACAGCACTTCACTGTCTATTGCAGTGGCATCCATCATCGCCAAAGAATATCGAGACACGTTAATGCGTGACTTGGCCACTGAATATCCTGGCTATGGCTGGGAAACGAATGCTGGTTATGGCACAAAAACCCACCAACAAGGGCTAGCTGATCATGGCGTTACGCCCCACCACCGCAGAAGTTTTGCCCCTATAAGAGCGCGCCTTCAAGCAGCAAGCTGAGCAACTTTTTTCATCAAGGTTGGCAAGGCATGATCCTGAAAATCATCGGGTAAACTGCACAAATCAGTGTGCACCTTATTTACCTTGGCATGCGCAACGGTTAGCCGAAGATGAAAATGGGTAAAAGTATGGCGGACTTGTTCCTTTTTCACCTCATAATTAGCCTCCACAGGGGCATGCTGTAGAGCCGTATCTATATCCCACTTTTCTTCTTGCCATGGGGTTGAGGGAAATTCTGTCATCCCCCCGAGCAAACCTTTAGGGGGCCGTTTGCGCATAAATATGGCCCCATTTGCATCTTCTATCCAGAAGACTACGCCATAACGTGTAGGCTTTTCTATCTTCTTAGGCAGGACTGGATAAGCATCCATTGCATTAGACTGGAATGCGCGACAATCTTCTTTTAAGGGGCATTGAGGGCAAGAAGGGTCTCGAGGGGTGCATATTGTTGCCCCTAAATCCATCAACGCCTGCACGGTATCCCCTGGACGAAAAGATGGCTCTAGCGACATTGCAAGGGCTCTAAGACCTTTAAGGTCACTGTCGTCCATGAAACATCGTGCCAAAATACGACCAACGTTTGTATCAACTGGAATCACCGGAACCTCGAAGGCGATGGCTGCAATTGCAGCTGCCGTGTAGGGGCCAATTCCAGGAAGCTTTTCGAGCTCTGCTGTCGTTTTTGGGAACCCCTGCTTGGATACAATTTCAGCACATTTATGCAGATTGCGCGCACGGGCGTAATACCCCAAGCCCTGCCACATATGCAGAACCTCATCCAAGTCAGCCGCTGCAAAATCATGCACGGTTGGCCATTTCTCTAGAAATCTGTGAAAGTATGGCTGTACAGTCGTTGTGGTTGTCTGCTGCAGCATAATCTCGCTTAGCCAGATATGATAAGGGTCAGGGTTGAGTGTCCGCCAAGGAAAATCGCGCCCTATACTATCATACCAATTAAGCAGCGAACTATAATTAAACGGGACGTGCATTACTGCCAAATAATACCGCCAGGACGGTCACAATGCGTGCAGAATAGGCTCCATTCGCGCTGATGCTCGTGACAATGTTTGCACTTCCAATCAGGGGCTCTTGGTGCCTTCAATGCCATCTCCAGCCATTTTCTACATGCTGCTTCGTCACGTTTTTCTTGCAGTTCTAGCTTGGCTTTAATCTCGTACCCTGAAGCTGTCATCATATCTTTTTCTTCCAGCTGGTTCAGCTGAGCACGAACCCTGCCCCACATTTGCGCCTCAAGTGCAAAACGTGCGATATCCAAAATACTTTGAAGGTGCTTAGGGTTATGCTTAGCTAGATCTTCCATTACGGTGACCTTATCGGTCGGATCAGTGCTAGAATCCAGGCTGACATACATATCGGCCAGACTTGGATGCGGCGCCAGCTTCCAGTTTTCTTCAATAATCTTTTTGGCTTTTTTGACTTTTCCTTGGATCTTAAACAAACGCGCCAGCTCAATCGTTCCGGGAATGAAATCTGGCGCCAAATGATGTGCTTGTTGCAACAATGTGATGCGATCATGGATATCTGGCGAGCAATGCGGATCGGCAGACTCTTCTTCCAAGACGCACGCCTGCAAATACATGATTTTATGAGGCGGCAGGATATTCATATGCGCAAGATGCTGAAGAATCTTCACAGCTTCATCATATTTCTTCAGACGCACACAGACCTCTGCCAATCTCTCCAATATAAACGGAGATTCAGGATACAGGCTGGTTCCATGTTGCAGGTGTTTGTAGGCTATAACCCAATCTTGATTAGCCAAAGCTGCTTGGATCGAACCATACACAGCAAGCCCCTCGCCACCTTGGATGCGTTCGAGACCATTAAAATGCTGCTGAGCCTCGATAATATTGCCTTTTGAGAGCTCCGTCTTGCCCAAAAAGTATAAGTGCAGCGGACTGCTGGTGAAGTAGCGCTCAATGGATTTGGCATATGTCCCAGCCTTTGTCATCATCCCTAGCAGATAATGTGTGTAGGTCTGGATGATAGCTTCATGACCTTTTTCAGGATATTTCTGCATGCGGCGTTGCTGCATACGTGTGGGTAAAGTAAAGATAAACCGCAGAACCCCTCCGACAAAATTTATCAATAATATGCCGATTGTAAGGCCAGCAAAGGCCGTTGCGAGGCTAACTTCATACTGGGCATCAAACCAGTCGACCGTTACGCTTCCGGGTGTATAGATCAGCCAAACAACGATCAGAGCTGTTAAGACTGTTATTGTAACCAATGTCCAAAGACGCATTAGTTGTGCTCTCCCATATTATCTGCTGCCAGGATTTGTGCCAAAGCATGCTGTTCAAGTTTAGGGATAAAAGTCTCAACAATCAAACGTGTATTTATTTGACTTTCCAGCCCAGAGAAAGCATTGCGCAAGCTTTCATCCAAGCCGCGGATATATGCCAGGGCCCTTGGGTAGTCTCGACGCTTTAATGCCAAGCTTAATGGCTGCTTAATGGCATCGCGGCTGCGGGTTCCTTTCTTCTTTACCAATTTTTTGGCACTCTTAAGCACCTCACCCCACAAACCGTCTTCATCTTGGCTGTGTGCCGCCCGATCTGCTTGGGTTGGCAAAGACAGGTTTTTAAGCTTAAACAGCAACTCCTTGTTACTGGGCACGCCCTGCACCGCAACCTGTTCAACCAACGCAAGGTTTGGCAGCTGATCCTGTTTATTACGGTCGACAAAGTTTAACACGATGCCAAGCTGCAAAGAAAAGGGCAGAGCTGTTCTAGCTGCCGCTTTCAAATCACCCAGCGCCCCAATCAACTCAGGAAATTTAGAGAGTGATTGCCGGAAGGACTGCTGCTGTTTCTGCAACATGTCTACACGCGCGCGCAGTTGCACGACAACAGCCGCATCATCATCAGACAGCTTTTCTGCACTGGCTTTGGAATTAACAAGCACCGTCAAATCAGCCTGTGTTTTCTTGACTGACTCTTGCAAATCATCAAGACGCTTATCAATGGCCTCGATCGCTTTTGTCTCGGCAAATTTGCCAAGGCGATTATCCTCGAATTCTTGCCACTGCTTTTCAAATTTATCCACCCGCTCGCGCAGCTGGACGTGGCTTTGACCCAATTGATCCACGTTGGTAAACACTTCGCGTTGCTTACCGAACATCTTTTGAGCATAAGGGTAGACGAATACGATACCAGCAATAACCGTAACAAGCCCGATAATCATCAATATCGAGTTGTTATGATTGCTATTTTTAGGTTGTGTAGTTGGCTTTGATGACTTTGATTCGGTCATGTAGTTTCCTCCAGCAACAAATTCAGCATCTCTTGTTGAGTTGGTTTTTCAGCTATTAATATCCGATTCCAGGGTAGATGGTCAATGGCTTCTGATGCTTTTTGGCTAATACACACTGCAACCATGTCTTTGCAGCACTGTTCAGCCCCGATTTTTTGCAACAGTTCGGCAAAAATTTGTCCTGTACGAGGTGAAAAGAATGTCGATGACGTAAATTTTTGATCTTTCAGCATCTGTTGCAAATCTTGGGGCACATTTGGGATAGGAACGGCCTCGTAGGCAATGATTTCTCTCGCACACTTCATATCTTGCGAGACATGTTCCCCGCGTATGTGCACGATATTTTTCTCACCCTTTAACAATGTGGACAAATCGTCACTGTTTCCCTGTGCAGATGTGACTTTTTTAAAACCCAACTGCCGAGCACAGTCAGCTGTTGCATCGCCTACGGTAAAGGCCTCGTACGCTCTGTCTTCAGTCCAGCTGGCAAAAGCTCGGACACCATTGGCACTGGTAAAGGCAAGCTTCTCGCCGGTTTCTGGCAAGCGTTGCGGCCTGGGTTTGAATTCAACCGTCATCACCGGATGCACGGCGGCATTCAATCCATTGTTTTTAATCTCCCGCGCAAAGGCGTCTGCACCTGGTTGCAAGCGGGTGATTAAGATCATGCGAAAGCCCCCATAACAGGTTTAGCCTCGGCAGCCATCAGTGGGATTTGTTCTTCCAAGTATTGCAAGCTACCGGAACATGTATTCTGGTAAACCGATTTTCCATCCGAGGTGGAGGCAAATACTTGCAGGGTATAGTCAGAATCGTCCTGCTGAGCTAATGCTGCAATAGGTGTTCTGCACGAGCCATCCATATACCTTAAAAACAGCCGCTCAAGGCCAATCAGATCTTTCGTCATTTGATGATTTAATGGTGCCAGTACTTGGTGAATCCTAACGTCATCAGTGCGGCACTGAAGACCTATCGCCCCCTGCGCAGGAGCCGGCAACATAACCTGTGGCTCTATTATGGATGTTGCCACATCCCTTTTTCCAAGCCTGTTAAGACCTGCAAGCGCCAATAAGGTACCGTCTGCATCACCACGGTTTAGCTTCTCAATCCGAGTGCCAACATTTCCCCGGAACGTGACGATTTTCAGATCCGGCCTGTGCGCAAGAACTTGCGCCCCACGGCGTAAGGACGCTGTTCCAACAGTTGCACCCTCAGGCAAGTCTAGAAAGCTTTCAGCCTTATTGCTGACCCAAACGTCTCTGGGGTCTTCACGCTGAAGAACACAAGGGATTGCCAAGCCATCCGGTAGTATTGTGGCGACATCCTTCATTGAATGGACGGCAATGTCGATTGTGTCCTCCAGAAGCCCCTGCTCGATCTCTTTAGTGAACAGCCCCTTGCCGCCAAATTCCGTTAATTTCTTATCCTGGATTTTATCGCCACTGGTGGTAAACCTTACGATTTCAATGGCATCATGACCTGCCTTCTCTAAAAGAGATTTGACATGATTCGCTTGCACCAGCGCCAGTGGGCTCGCCCGAGTCCCGATTCTGATAGTCTTGTTTTCTTTTATCATCCAAGCAGCATACCCAGGCTGAACATCATTGAAAAGAGTTAATATTTTCCTCTCATAAGACGGGGCATTAGCAGAAAATTAATAGAATCATGATAGTTTAATACTAGGTCAGTTTGTTTATTTTATTTGTATGGAGTAGAAAAATGGTTAAAAACTGGGTACTTGTCGCAGATCGCTCTCGCGCGAAAATTCTTGAAAAATGTGGAACATCTCTGAAGCCCATTGGTCCCCCAATCGCTTTAGAAGATATTACAGAATTTCCTGATATGGATGCTGCAAAACCTGGCAAAAATACCAAAGGGGTATTTGCCCCGCATACTGACTTGGAAGATGTCATGAAAACCGCCTTCTTGCGCGAGGTAGCCAAGCGCATGAATGATAAAGCGCATGATCTGGATTCTTTAGTAGTTTGCGCCCCTCCAGAAGCTCTTGGCGAGCTGCGCAAGCATTTCAGCAAGCATGTGCTTGATAAGCTTGAGCACGAAGTGCCAAAAGAACTTACCAAATCCCATGAAGATGACATCGCCAAATATGTGACAAAACCCTATCATTGATCAGAGATAGATGTGTTTCGCGTTGCAACTTTCAACTTGGAAAATCTCGATGATATAGAGGGGGCCCAGCCATCCTTGCGACAAAGGTTAGATATTCTGCGGCCTCAAATGCTGCGTTTGCAAGCCGATGTGCTATGCCTGCAAGAAGTCAATTCGCAAGCGGCTGAAGATGGCGGCAGAACTTTAACGGCGCTGGATGTTTTAATCTCGGACACGCCTTATCAAACATTCCACAAATCCTTCAGTCAGGGATTGTCTGGAACACACTTAGCAGACAAACATAATCTGGTGACATTATCTCGGGCGCCAGTATTAGACTACCTGCAAGTGCGGCATGATTATGTAAGCCCGCCCGAACATACCCTGGCCAGCGCTTTCCCGGGAGAACCTGAAGAAATAGTTTTCGATCGACCGTTCTTGTATACCAAAGTCCGTCTGCCATACGGGCATGTTTTGCACGTAATCAACGCCCACTTACGCGCCCCTATTGCAGCCTACATCCCTGGTCAAAAAATGCGAAAGAATGCTTGGCGAAGTGTTTCAGGGTGGTCAGAAGGGTATTTTCTGGCATCTGTAAAGCGCGCGGCACAAGCTCTGGAGATCCGATTGTTCATCGAAACTTTGTTTGAAGAGGACCCGCAAGCCATGATAATCGTATGCGGAGACCTTAATGCCGAAGCTCATGAAGACCCGATCAGAATTTTAATTGCTGCTGAAGAAGATGTCGAAAACCCCAGCCTGACACCCCGAAGTTTAGTGCCAATTGAGCATGGAATACCCGAGGACCTGCGGTACTCGGTAATTCACCACGGCAGGCGTCAACTGTTAGACCGTGTCCTGATTTCCAGGCCTTTGCTAGCATACTATCGCGGCGCCGAGATTCACAACGAATCATTGGAGGATGAATTCTGCCCCCACCATGCAAGCGGAGATGGAACTATGGATTCCCACCACGCCCCTTTTATTGCTTCATTTGACTTCTCTGGGCTGCGGTAGTCGGAATAAGTTTCCCAGAACGCGGATCAATCTCAAAATTCATTAGCCATGTAAATGCGGCTGACCCTTCTGTTGAGTATACGTGCAGCAAGAAGAGAGTTTGCGGAACAGGGCTATCATCAAAGATAGCTGTTACAATTTCTCGCATAACTATTTCTGTCCCCTGAAAAGAAATTTTGGCAATGCCCGTATCAATCCTGTCAAATCCGACTCGCCCATCTGCAACCAATTCTTTTAGCAATGTATTAGGGCTGACTTCAGGGAAAGAATCAGTAAGCCAGCCGCTGGGATCCGGAATCCAATTGATAGGGCTTTCCAGCAAAGCATCAAGAAAATATTGTTTTTTACGAGTATCTTTATATTTCAAGGGAATTGAATTTCTTACAGCCTCTACAACTTCACACGTACTTATAAACCTTTGCCACTTATCTTGCTCATATCCGTTGATACCAGCCCAATAATACCTATCCTTGATCTTAAGATAGTCCCTGCACGAGGCCACTGTGGTTTTCACAATGTTTCCTGAGGCTAAATGTCGTTCAATGAAGGCTTCATCTACGTTAGCAGGATGGTATGTGCTGGCTATATATTGAAGTTTTTTAGCAGATACAGGTCCTTTTATAACCTGCTCGTTAAAAGAAAGCGGTGTTTTTACAAAGTGGATAAATTCTGAACAGCAGGGGTTGTTTATAACGACCAGTGCTAATACCAACAACAGAAAATGTCTCAGAATCTTGCAATCCATCGTCCCACCTTTGAGATCCATCTGAAGCCTAGTCAGCCGCAGACCTCAACCTCAAAACACTCTCTTTCTTGCCCAAAACTGCCAAAATATCGAACACACTTGGGGATACCGTTCTTCCAGTTAAAGCAGCCCTTAAAGGCTGGGCAAGCTTGCCCAGCTTCAGATCTTTTTGTTCCGCAAAGTCTCGTGCTAGTTGCTCAATTGCAGCTTCTGACCAATCCTGGTGCGCCTCAAGTGCATCGGCAAAATCAGAGATGACAGGCTTCGTATCATCATTTAAGAATTTTCGGGCTTTTTCATCAAAATCAAGGGGGACAGATGCGACATAAAATGCGGCATTTTCCGCCAATTGCACTAATGTTTCAGCACGCGTCTTTAATCCAGGCAGACCTTTTAATAGACGTTTTTTAAGAGAATCAGGCACACTTTGCTGCATAAATGGCAGCATCATTTCCAATAATGCTGCATCATCCAAATCGCGCAAGTAATGCGCGTTCAAGCTGATCATTTTTGTCAAATCGTACTTTGGCGCTGCTTTGCCTAACCCCTTTTCGTCAAACCATTCAATAGCTTGCTGACGTGAGATAATTTCGTCATCTCCATGTCCCCAACCCAGGCGCAGCATATAATTGTTGAAGGCATCAGGCAGAATGCCCATATCCTTGTATTCTTCAATGCCAATCGCGCCCGTGCGTTTAGACAATTTTTTGCCGTCGGGGCTATGAATCAAGGGAATATGGCCAAATTCAGGCACATCCCATCCCATTGCTTTGTACAGCTGATACTGGCGGAAAGCATTCGTTAGATGATCGTCTCCACGGATAATATGGGTTACGCCCATATCATGATCATCGATAACCACAGATAACATGTATGTAGGGGTGCCATCAGCGCGCAACAGGATCATGTCGTCTAGCTGGCTGTTATCGATGGTGATTTCGCCTTGCACCATATCTTTAATCGTTGTCGCCCCCTCATCAGGCATTTTCAACCTTACGGCAAAGGGCTTGTCTTGCGCGGGTGCATTTCTGCAACGACCATCATACTTTGGTGATCGCTTCTCTTTCATAGCCAGATCACGCATTGCCTGTAGCTCTTCAGGAGTGCAATAGCACTTGTAGGCCTTGCCCTCGTCCAATAGCTTCTGAGCACACGCTGCATGATGCTCTGCCCTGGCGAACTGATAGACTTCTGGCTCGTCATAGTCCAGTTGCAACCATTTCATATCCTGCAAAATAGCATCGATTGCTTCTTGCGTTGACCGTGCGCGATCCGTATCCTCAATGCGAAGCAAGAATTTGCCGCCATGATGACGTGCAAATAGCCAGTTATAAAGAGCAGTCCTGGCAGATCCGATATGGAGAAGACCAGTAGGGGATGGAGCAAAGCGCGTAACGACAGACATGATTAGACTAAATTCCTTTTTCAAAAAGCTAATTTCCTGGTCGCATTCTATACATCTTTGGCAAAGTTTCAAAGAAACGATTGAACAGGAATACGATCGCTGGTTTTTATGGGCTCCTGTAGCCCTGGCAACAGGGATCGGTATCTATTTTATACTGCCATTCGAACCCTGGCTGTGGGTGGGGATTTTGGCAATCGGCCTTAGCTTGCCATTGTTTTCCTTAAATCGCCTGCTAGCATATGGATTGTTATGGTTAGCACTTGGCTTCAGCATTGTTCAGTGGCGCACGCATTTGCTAGACACGCCAATGATATCCCAAATCATGACCAAACAAACAGTTACCGGCACAATAGACCGTGTTGAAACCCGCGAAGACGATTTACGCATTACGATATCCAGTTTGAAAACGCACTCGAATCTGGCAAAAATCAGGGTGATCCTGAAAGACAAAAAGCAAGCTGTTGCTCCAGGAGATATCGTCACGTTAAACGCAACCTTATTGCCACCACCAGGACCTGTTATGCCAGGGGCACATAATTTCCGTAGACAAGCCTATTTCCAAGGAATTAGCGCTGTTGGCATTGCAAAATCGCTTAACATTGTTCAGCATGCAAAAACAAGCAATCTAAAACGTATTCAACACCAGATAACAAAGCGAATTCAACAGGATATCCCTGGACAATCCGGTGCCATCGCAGCCGCATTGGTCACAGGAGATCGATCAGGTATATCAAAAGCCGTACGCGAAAATTTTTCTACTGCAGGTATTGCCCACATTTTGGCTATTTCGGGCCTACATTTAAGCATTATTGCCGGATTCATATTCTTGCTTTTCAGGCGTGGTTTAAGCCTATTTCCACAAATTGCATTGAATCATTCAACCAAGAAGTGGGCGGCTATAATATCGATCGTTATTACCTCGCTATACCTTGCTTTATGCTGGGGGTCAGTGCCTGCTTTCCGGGCATATATCATGACAACCATTATGATGTTGGCAATTCTGATGGACCGCCCAGCGATTTCTATGCGGAATGTTGCCTTGGCAGCAATCGTCATCCTATTCATCTGGCCCGAAGCTTTATTAGGCCCCAGCTTTCAACTGTCATTTTCCGCAGTAATAGGCTTAGTTGCCGCTTATGAAAGCAGTGAAATGATGTTCTTGAAAATCCGTTCAAATAACTCGCTACCGCGATTAATTTTTGCTTATTTGATAGGTGTTGTCACGACGACTCTGATTGCTGGTGCCATGACGGCCCCGCTGGCAATGCACACGTTCAATCATTTTTCAGGTTACGGCCCCCTTGCCAACCTTGTAGCTATCCCACTTGCCACATTTTGGATCATGCCAATGGCCTTTTTGCAGGTTGTCTTGATGCCGATTGCAAACTCTATCGGTATTTCTGCCTTACTTGGATACGGCATCGAAATTCTGACAAAGCTTGCAGCTTATATCGCAGCTCTTCCAGGCGCAACTGTGCCTATTTCCGCTACATCCAACACCTTTGTGATTCTTTTGGTATTAGGAGGACTGTGGATCATGCTATGGCAAAAAACATGGCGATGGGCTGGTTTGATGCCAATTCTAATAGCAGGCGTTGTTGCCACCACGGATGATCTACCTGATATCTTGATTTCCCGCGATGGCAAGCAGATCGCCCGGCGTGGAGATAATGGCACGCTGTATATGATCGCAGATCGCGGTGGCTCCTTCACTAAGGATGCTTGGATGCAACGTCTGGGGCTAACGCAGGTTGAGCCTGCCTCCGAGGGCTGCAGCAAGAACGTCTGCACGGTTAAAAAGAATGGTCGCAACATCGTTATTGCCAAGTCAGCATGGGTAAAGCTGAAATATTGCAGCGATATCATGGTTTCCATGGGTAAAATTCCTGATGGCTGCACAGGCCCGCTTATCGACAAAAGCTTTCTGAAAGCTGCCGGGGCCAGCACGATCACTATCGACTCTGCTGGGCAGGAGAAAGTCCTAACGGTGGCAGATTCTGAGGGAATCCGGCCCTGGTCCTAAAATTTCACGACAATCTTGTCAGCGTTTTTAGGGGTTGGATGTGGCTCGGTTTCAAAAGCAGCCCGCTCGCCTGGCAGCACACGCTTTTCAGAAAACTCATGCGTCCAACTATCTAGCAAGCAAGCTGGGTCAGTCTTTTCACCTGATTTACAAGGGCCTCGCAGCTGCAGCTGAATAGGGGGAATAATCTTCACTTCTTCGGTGGTGTTCACAATCTCGCCGCTGATAACAACGTATGTCTTGCCGTCTTTATTAATATGCTGATGAGACGGCGCGTCAATGACCAGCCCCGCGTGAGATGGCGCCAATGACATGCCTATAGAATCATATACAGAAGCCATACCAGGAATCATCTTGATGACGGCCCCTTTTCCATAGATAAACCCAGCGATTGAGCCTAAAAGAACCAACAAAAAGATAATCCAGCCCCAGGCAAACTTCTTTTTCTTTGGCGTTGCAATATGTGCACGTTTTCTGCGCACTGGTTTGACAGGCGCACCTTTACTAACCATATCATCAGGAGATTGACGCCAGACATTACCGCAAGCCACGCAGCGTACTTTGCGGCCTTCTGCACCAATGGCTTCGTCCTTAATTAAATATCGTTTTTGACACTTGTCACAGGTGACGATCATCTATATTGCTCAAAGATTGAAAAATAAAAGGGCTATTTAGTTTATAGAATGTTCGCTCACCTGGTTCAAGTTAGAACTTTTCTTTAAAGGATGAATTTTGCCAAATCGGTCGCTTTTGCCAAGCTGCCAACACGCTCTGCAACATAATCTGCCGTAATTTCAATTTTTGATCCGGCATTGTCCGATGCTTCAAAGCTGATTTCTTCCAACAGCTTTTCCAGAACAGTTTGCAGCCTACGCGCACCAATATTTTCAACGTTTTGGTTAACTTCAACCGCTAAATCAGCAATCGTTTCAATAGACTGTTTATTGAAAGTGATCGTCACATCTTCTGTCTGCATAAGGGCTTCATACTGCTTGACCAAGCTTGCTTCAGGCTCGGTAAGAATACGGATAAAGTCCTCTTTCATCAAAGCTTTCAGCTCAACACGTGTAGGCAAACGCCCCTGCAATTCAGGCAATAGGTCAGATGGCTTGGCAATATGAAAAGCGCCCGATGCGATAAACAAGATATGATCCGTTTTGACGGTGCCATGTTTCGTGCTGACAGAGGTTCCCTCTAACAAAGGCAGCAGATCACGCTGGACACCCTCGCGGCTAACATCTGCACCAGCACGTTCATGGCGCGCGCAAACTTTATCGATCTCGTCAATAAACACGATACCGTTTTGCTCAACCTCGGTGATAGCGTTTTTGACCACTTTTTCATGATCCAACAGCTTGTCACTTTCTTCAGCAATAATTACATCCCAGGCGTCATCCACGCGCATCAAACGGTTCTTCATCGGTGTAACACCGCCGCCCAGGATTTCGCCAATGTTCAACATCCCCATTTGAGCGCCTGGCATACCCGGGATATCAAAAGTTGGGAACTGGCTGTTGCTGGAATCTTCGACCTTGATCTCGATCTCTTTATCGTCCAAGTCCCCCACACGCAGCAGTTTACGGAACTTCTGACGGGTCTCTTCAGTGGCAGTATCGCCAACCAGCACATCTAAGATGCGCTCCTCAGCCATTAATTCGGCACGTGCCTTAACATCCTCGCGCATTCTCTTGCGGGTTTCTGTAATTCCTAGCTCGATCAAATCACGAATAATCTGCTCAACATCACGCCCAACGTAGCCAACTTCGGTGAATTTCGTCGCTTCAACTTTGATGAAAGGCGCCCCTGCAAGCTTTGCAAGGCGGCGAGATATCTCGGTTTTACCAACACCAGTAGGCCCGATCATCAAAATATTTTTCGGCAGTACTTCTTCCCGCAGATCGTCGCCTAGTTGCAACCTACGCCAGCGGTTACGCAAAGCAATCGCTACCGCACGCTTGGCCTCGTTCTGGCCAATGATAAAGCGGTCTAATTCAGATACTATTTCACGAGGTGTAAATGAGCTCATTCTTCAATACTTTCAATAATCACGCTGTTGTTGGTATAGACACAGATATCGCCCGCAATTTTCATTGCTTTCTTCGCCACATCCTCGGCACTGATTTCTTCGATATCATAGAGTGCTCGTGCAGCAGACAGAGCATAAGCACCACCTGATCCAATGCCGATAAGCCCATCTTCAGGCTCGAGCACATCACCAGTACCCGTTAGGATCAGCGAGACATTCTTGTCCGCGACTGCCATCATAGCTTCCAGCTTTCTTAGGTATTTGTCTGTGCGCCAGTCTTTTGCAAGCTCAACACATGCACGGGAAAGTTGTTTAGGATATTGCTCTAGCTTCGACTCTAAGCGCTCGAACAAAGTCATGGCGTCTGCCGTAGCCCCAGCAAAGCCAGCTATAACCGAGCCATCAATCAACGGGCGCACCTTTGTTGCATTGTTTTTTACAACGACAGAGCCCATGGTGACCTGTCCATCGCCAGCTATGACAACTTTTCCGTTCTTCCGCACTGACAAAATTGTCGTGCCGTGCCAAGATTGTTCGCTCACAGTACTATCCTTTATCCTTTAGTCTACCGTGACTATACCGAAACGAGCGATTAATGCAACTCAATAGACCAGTATTCAGTTGTCATGAACAGCAATCTAGGTAAGAATGCAGACATGTATATCGATAGCCACTGCCATGTAAATAACGCGTATTTCCCTGATGACCTCAAGGAGACGCTCGATCGTGCCCGCGCGGCCAAAGTTTCATCTTTTCTGAACATATGCACGACCTTGGAAGAAGCACCTGATATCATCAAAATTGCCGAGCAACATGACGACATGAAGTGCACTGTTGGGGTGCATCCACACGAGGCTGGCCCGGCATATGACGCTGGAGACCTTGAAAATCATCTTTTAAGGCTTGCTGAGCACCCAAAAGTCATCGGACTAGGGGAAACTGGTCTGGATTATTACTATGATCACAGCCCGCGTGAGAAACAGCAATCTGCATTTCGTGACCACATAAGTGCGGCCAAGAAGACTGGATTGCCTTTGATCATCCATACACGTGATGCTGAAGAAGATACAATTGCTATCCTAGATGAAGAAAAAGGCAATATTTCTGGCATTATCCATTGCTTTAGTGGCTCGCAAGATCTGGCGGACAAGTCGCTCGCATTAGGTTTTTATATATCCATATCAGGCATTGTGACTTTCAAAAAGGCTGACGAACTGCGAGAGATTGTCAAATCAGTTCCCATGGATCGGCTGTTGATTGAGACCGATTCGCCTTATCTAGCCCCGGTACCTTTTCGCGGCAAACGCAACGAGCCCGCATTCGTTGTGCATACAGCTGAATGCATCGCCGAGCTTAAAGGAATTTCAGTGGAAGAAGTTGCAGCTGTTACCTCACAAAACTACAAAAAGCTATTTTCCCTATGACAAAAACGGTTTTACAAGTTCTGCCACGCTTAAATTCTGGTGGTGTTGAGCGTGGGACCGTAGAACTAGACAAATATCTTCGCGATAAGGGATGGAATTCTATTGTTTGTTCTGAAGGGGGGGCACTGGTTAGTCCAGACATGCATCACATCAGCCTGGATGTTGCCAGCAAGAATCCGCTGACGATAATCAAAAATATCTTCAAGCTTGAAAGTGTTATACGCCAAAATAAGGTGGACATTGTCCATGCCCGGTCTCGTGCGCCTGCTTGGAGTGCCTACTTTGCGGCAAAACGTGCTGGTGTGCCATTCGTCACAACTGTTCATTCGACATACTCATGCCAAAATGCTTTCAAGCGCTGGTATAACGGTGTCATGGTGAAAGGGGTAAGGACAATTGTCGCGTCTGACTATATGCTGGCCTATATTCAGAAACACTTTAGTGGTAAGTTCAACCAAGACCACGTCAGAATTATCCCAAGAGGCCTTGATCCCAGCGTCTTTAATCCTTCTGAAGTCACACCCAAAGACCTTGATGCACTACACACCGAATGGGGCATCTCAGGCGACACCGATATAATTCTATTGCCCGGACGCCAGACGCGCAGAAAAGGACACTTGTTAGCCCTCGATGCCTTCAAGCCCATAGCGCAACAAGCGATTCTGGTAATGGTCGGTGAATTCAGCAAAAGCAGCACCTATTACAACCAAATCGTGACTCACGCCAACGAGTTGGGAATATTTGATCGCGTGCGTATTTTTGATAACGATCCTAATATCCGGCGCGCCTATGCCGCAGCAAAAATCGTTTTAATACCTTCCCAAACTCCTGAAGCCTTTGGCAGGACTGTAATTGAAGCCCAAGCAATGGGCTGCACTGTTGTTTCATCAGACTTTGGAACACCAAAGTATCTTATCGAAGATGGCAAAACAGGCTGGTTAGTGCCTTATGATAGTGTGACTGATTGGACGGACAAAATAAAGCAAACCCTGGAAAGCCCCAGGATGCCTAGACATATTGAACACACGCTTGAAAAAATGTGCAGCTCCACCGTCAGCGTTTACAAAGAAGTTACAGATTGAACAAATATTTACGCATATTTAAGCATAAACAAATATAATCATAATAGATGTTTTTATTTGGGGTATATTTATGCGTTATATATTTTTTGCTATATTTTTCTCTACTTTTTCAACCCTTGTGTATGCACAATGTGAAGTTCGCGACACAGAAAGATTTAATAAGCAGATTCAGGAACTTAATCAGAAACGGGATTTACTCTCTGACGACTTAAAAAAGAAGTATGATCGCAAAATTGCTAAAATCAAAAAGGATATTAAGTTCGCTGAAAAAATTGGTCGTATGGCCCCGAATACACGCAGCGAAGGCTTGTGCAATGCTGTAACGCAAAACATCAGCGAAGATTTGAGTACTATTGCTCAATTGATTACCAAAAGAGATGTGTTAGAAGCTGTAGACGATCAGAAGAATATATATATGGTCTCTAAGCAAGTTCAGGGAAATATTTATTCTCTTCGCGAGCTATGCCCCAAATTAAGAAAATTACCTGAGGACCAATACAAAGTGGTTGCAGAAAATGCGATCGTCGAAAAGTATTTGGGGTTCTGCAAGAACATGCAAATGTAGAGCTTACAACCTTTTTGGCAGAATAACGATTTTTAAACCATTATTTTTTATCATCACTTAGATGATATTTAGATAAAGGGTAATCTTATGCAAAATCGTGTTCTATTGATTGGAGAATTCATCACGAATAAAGGCTATGGCCTTCTTGGTGACACAATCACTACTGCGGCACTTGGCGGCACGCCTGTAATTTCTACACCAAGTATAACATGTGTGTCAGAAGAGACCACCACACAGTCCCTACCAATAGATTTTACACGCCAACAATTGCGCGCGTGTTTTACAGATCCTGGTGTGGATGCTGTTAAGCTTGGGTCAGTCGTATCAGGTCCTTTCATGAAGCAATTTGCAGATTGCATTGTAGACAATCAAATTGATGTGCCAATCGTATTCAATCCTATTATCAGCTCTGAAAGCCGAGAAGTCCTTATCACAAAGGGCGTTTTGGCAGACCTGCAACAATACTTGTATCCCATCACAACCTTGATGATCCTTAGCACACAAGATATTGATCACTTTATTTCAGGTAAGGTCAGTGACCGCGCTTCCATCATAGAAGCTGCCGGTGAAATTAACAGGCATGGCCCCCGTAATGTATACGTAACTGGAACAATTCCAGAGACTGGCGAGCCTATTAATATCCTGGTTAGTGACTCTCATAAAAGTGCAAAATACCAAGAACTCTGTCCAGACAGAACACAAGCAGCGACAGGCACTTGGGCGTTGTCATCTGCGATTGCAACCTTCCTTAGCCGTGGCTTGGACTTACAAACAGCCATCGCCTATGGACATCAATTTGTGAATACGGCATTCGGAGAGTCTTCAGAGAATCTTCACGAAGATTTCCAAAGGCTGAACCTGATTCATACTATTGGAATCTTCCAGCCAGACACAGCGCAAACTGCTCCCTGGCAAGCATTGGAAATGGCTTCTTAAGCCAGGCCGGTAATACCTTCTGACCGCAATTTGGCGCGATAATCTTCGAGCATATCACCAATTTTTTGGGCTTCTTCGATTTGCTCGACGATTTCGCCCTTGTTCCATACATCAATTTGATCGTTGGACGTTACCACGTTAAAGGCGTTTTTAAGCGGGCTTTTAGACATAATATCTCCATAGGCCCCCCTAATCTGCGATAGTCCTTTCTCGTCTTGCTGGAATAACAAGGACACCGCAAGCGTCATAACAAGCCTTGGGTCAACAGGCTTATTAGATTCCTCCTGACCACGAATCATATCGGCAAGTACTGATGTTAATTTTGCCCATTCTTTTCTGCTTAGTAGCACCTTCATCCGCAAGGTATTTGCTTTTTCCGAGCTATCACCCTCAAGGACTTCTTCTACTTTGTCATATTCTTTCATCATCAAGTGCGCCTGAGCTTTTAGATAGCGATGCTCCTCTTCTGGGCTGCTGGCAAGCGCTTGCAATGTCTTCTTTGGTTTATGCGCCAGTAAGGTTAGAACCGCATACTGGGTTAGCTTCTTTTGACGTTCATCTTCTGGGATATCGTCAGAAGTCACCTGATCCAGCAACAGCTGGCTGGCCTTATTCACCAGGTTCAGGTCAATCATTATATCAACAACCGTATTGATGATTTCCGTTCTACGTTCATCTTTTGGAATGAAATTATCAAACTTTTGATACAGCCCTAATGCCAACAAAGGAGAATTCTCACGAGAATCGCGTATAGCCCTGACAAAATAGTCCTGCACCTTTTGATCAATATGTGCTTTAGACGTTTCTTTGGGGAATCGTTTAATCGCTTGCCGCAGACAATGCAAACCATCCACATAGTTCTTTTGTTGAATATATAAGCCGCCTAAGCGCAACAATACGCGTAGCTCTAGCTCGTCCCCCTTCCAACGGTACCGCAGCCGCTTGATCATCTTCAGCTCGTCTTCAGGCTTAAGATCACCCTCTTTTCGTAACATCGTTGTCATAGCCAGTGTTGCCCGCACACCTTCGGCATAGTCACGATGTTTGGCGATATCCTTCAGGCGTTGTAATGCCCCACGCTTGTCTTCCTTAGCTAGCTGCATCGCCCCGATCAAACGTAAGCGCAAATGTTGATGCTTCGTCAGCGCGTTTTCTACCAACAAAGGCAGCATCGGTTTCGCAGGCTTCTTTAACCTATAGGCTTCGTCAAAAGCCTGCATGACAATTCGATTGCGCAGGAAATCAGGATATTTTTTAATTATTGCCTGACTACCTTTTACCTTGGATATAATATCATTTGGCAGCTTTAATGCCGACTTAGCGGCATGCAACCACAGCTGGCTTTCCACATCACGCCGTAAACTAGGATGCGATAACTCAGCAATAGCCAAATCGTGCCGGCCTGCAAGATAAGCCGCTAGACCTTTAATCGCGTGAAATTTTGGATATTCATCCAACGTTGGATTATAAACCTCCATAGCCCCAAGCAAGCCGATAGCTTCCAGATCACGGCCAGTCACAATGTAATATTGTGCCAGATTTAAACGTGCCCCCCTACGCTTATCCTTCGGCTTAGAAATTATTTCATACTCAAGCTGGCGCTGGATTCCAGCCATTTTATCGCCCTTTGGCCGCCAGGTACCAAAATCAAACATCGACTCAGGATAATACACTTCCCGTTTAAGACCGCGATCCTCGGCAGGAGACATAACCAACCCTCCTTTAGAGGCAATGGTAAGATTGCCAGGGCGCGACTTAATCTCTACGCTTTCTCCTTTTGCCTGGAACACCAATCCTTGATAGCTTTTCCACACATCAATCTGAGGCAATATCCTGGCTTGAGGGTGTCCCGCCAATTCAGGTCCAACAGGCACAACTTTAAAGAGGCTATTATCGCTGGGGACAATGATGTCATGCACCTCGCCCATGCCCTCGTGCTTTATGTATAATTCGGGCTGATCACGGGGGTCCTTCACGATTTTGAAAATCATCGGGTTAATATTTGGATTATAGCTACGCCTGATATTCAGTTTCCAGCCATCTGACGCAGGTACGAGTTTGCCATGCCAATCATTCCCTAGCCGCAATTGAAAACCGCCATAATTTTCACCCGTAAAGGGGGCAATAGACACAATCTGATCTTGCCCGTCTTTTGCTTTATATTCGCTGATAAAATTAATCGGCTTATCCACGACCATTATCAGTGTTTTATTGTATGGGAACAGCACCGCTTTTGATTCACCATCGGTTGTAATGTGCAGGTGCATTCCAGCATCATCTTCCACAACCTTAATTGGGATGATCTTTTTTTCAGTTTTAGCAGGTGTCTCTGGCTCTTCAATCGCCTCCTCGACAGCATCTTCGACAACTTCCTCTATAGCTTCTTGCGGTTTTTTGGCCGCGTCTTTAGAGGGCTTGTGTCCTGGCATAATCCCACTGCTTGCAGGCTTTATCATGGGCGTTTCAGGCTGCGCCCAAACGACATCCATCATGACACTGTTCTTAACCCTGAAAGTCCGAATATCAGCAGGTTTATCAACCGCAAGCTCAATTGCCAACTTAGGCGCATTCTCGATTTTTGAGACGCTTACGTCCGGTGGCAGATAAAACTGCAGCTCTTTATCTGTGATGTTCTTCTTACCATCAAACTGGATGCGAATTTTTGGGAAGTCTTGGACGACCTCGTATTTGGTCTTTTTATCCCAGTTAAAAGCAATACGGGTAAAGCCTTTGTGTATACCAGCTTTTACAAACTGAGCATTTGCAGGGGCTGCAAGTATCGCAATTAGGATAACCAGACTATAGACCACGAAGCTCTCATATTATTTTTGCTAAAATTCTAGCGGGTATTCCAGGGATCATCAACCATGCAAATACGCTAGTTTGGAATCGTTTTCCTTCAATCCTTCCATATGCACTTGATGCCACAGGCTGTAGAACAAGATAGACCAAGCTTTTCTGCCAGATTTGGCGGATGAATCGCTGAAGATATCATTAAGTTCGTCCTTAGAAAATATCTCGCGCGTGCACGGTAAATCATGCAGAGTGCCCAATATTTTTTCCCTGCGTGCATAAATCCACTGACCAACTGGGACCGTAAAACCTTTTTTCTTACCAAACGCCTCTGCTGCTGGACAATGTTGTTGCAACCATTTTCGCAACAGATACTTACCAAATTTACCCTGAATTTTTGCAGAATCAGGCAGGTTAAAGGCAAAATCACCCAGAACAGGATCCAAAAACGGTGTGCGCCCCTCAACACTGTGTGCCATTAAACATCGATCCAATTTCAGTAGTAAATCAGCAGGCAACCAACCATGAATATCCACATATTGAGCTTGTTTCACCCGAGACCAGGATTTAAAGGTTTTCGCTTCATCATACAAGGACTGCATACGATCTTTCCAAGCCCATTTCTGGGAAAAATCGTGCTTTTCAAACATCCCTTTTAACCGCATCGGTTTGCCAAATAACCACCATGGTCTTGCGGCTGCACGATAGCGTCCATATCCGGCGAACAACTCGTCCCCCCCTTCTCCGCTTAAGATCACCTTAAGGCCAGAATCTTTTGCCATTTTTGCAAGCTTATAAGTCGGAAGAATCGCGTAATCCAAGCATGGGTCATCAAATGCTTTGGCGATTTTATAGAGAGAGGACCAAAAATCGGACTCTCCAAACAGTGTCTCGTTGTATTCAGCGCCCAGAGATTTAGCGACCTTTTGAGCAGCTTCTCGTTCATCGTGTACTTGGCTGCCCTCAAAACCGCAGGTAAATGTCGTCACTGGCGAATCATTCAGCCGAGCCATCATCGTCAAAATGGCAGATGAGTCTATCCCACCAGACAAAAACATCCCATAAGGAACGTCTGATCGCTGGTGAATATCCACTGTTTCTTCAAAAAGCTTATCGAAGTCAGAAAGAAGTCCATCAAAATCCTTTGCATCCCGAGATTCTGAAGGAGAGACAGGCGTGTGCTTATTAGAAGATTCTATACCTTTTCTGGTAATTGTCAGCGTCTCACCAGGCAAAAGGCGCCTGATGCTTTTATACAGAGTGTGTTGCCCACTAGAATAGTTCAAGTTCAGAAGTTCTGCTCGAGATATCGGATCAATTTCTGGATTCAGTAACCCCGCTGTGAAAAAGCTTTTAGGCTCGGAAGCAAAAGCCACAATTTTTTCATCCTCATACAAATATAGAGGTTTGATTCCAAAAGGATCCCGCGAAAGGGTTATTTTTGACTGCAACGGGCACAGTACAGCCAGACCATACATTCCCCGCAACTGACGAATTACGTCTTCCCTGTTCTGATGAAATAGATGCACAACTGGCTCAAAGTCTGAGTTTGAGTAAGTTTGCGTTGTGGGCGGAACATCTTTTGCAAGCTCTTGATAGTTATATATTTCTCCGTTTCCAACCAACAATGTCCCGCTATCATTGTGCAGGGGTTGATGCCCACCCTTTAGGTCAATAATAGACAAGCGTGTGTGGACAATTCCAAAACCATCTTGCACATACATACCCTGATCATCAGGACCTCGGTGTACCAAGCAGTTAGCCATACTTTGAAGTTGTTCGGTTGATACAGGCGCAGCAGTCTTAGATATTATTCCAGCAATTCCACACATGTAAGACGTCTATCCTTTTGGAGCCGAAATCTCAAGATCATAGGAAGCAGACAAAAGCTTTTGTGTATATTCTTCTTGAGGATTCAGGAAGATATCTTCGGAAAGGCCTTGTTCAACGATTTTGCCTTTTAACATGACCACAATTTTATGGCTCATAGCCTTTACCACACTAAGGTCATGGCTGATAAAGATATAAGCCAGTTTATATTTCTTTTGTATGTTTCTTAGCAAATCAATAACTTCTGACTGAACCGCACGGTCCAATGCAGATGTTGGCTCGTCTAAAATCAACAGTTTAGGCTTTAAGATCAAAGCGCGTGCAATGGCGATGCGTTGACGCTGACCGCCAGAAAATTCATGGGGATAACGATGGCGTGTTCTGGGGTCAATACCAACTTCATTCAGAACGCTTTTCACCATTTTGGTTTCTTCATCCTTGCTGGAAGCAAGTTTGTGGACTTTCACCCCTTCTGCAACAATCTGGTGAACGGTCATTCTGGGGCTTAATGATCCAAATGGGTCTTGGAAGACGACCTGCATATCACGCCTGTAACTGCGGAATTGCTTGCTGGGAATAGACTGGATGTCCGTCCCTTCAAGTAAAATTTCGCCCTCGCTTTGCTGCAAGCGCATGATTGCCATGGCCAATGTTGTTTTACCAGAGCCACTTTCCCCCACAATCCCAAGCGTTTCACCCTGCCTAACATGCACAGATACATCATTAACAGCGTGCAGAAAGCTAGATGTTTTACCCCAAAAAGTCTTCGCCGTTGGAAATTTCACATGAACATTCGAAGCTGATACAATGTCTTTTGCGGTTTTTTTCACCGCCTCCGGAGCACCTTTTGGCACAGACCCAATAAGGTGTTGGGTATATTCATGGCTAGGGCTATCCATTACCTGTTTCATGGTCCCGGATTCAACTATCTGGCCATTGTACAAAACGTTCACACGCTTTGCCATGTGCCTAACCACTCCAAGATCATGAGTGATCAGCAACAATGCCATATTTAGCCTGCCTTGCAGCTCTTTTAACAAGTCGAGAATTTGTGCCTGGGTTGTAACATCCAGAGCTGTTGTGGGCTCATCAGCGATCAGAAGCTTTGGATTGCCGGCTAAAGCCATTGCAATCATGATACGTTGCCGCTGCCCTCCGGACAGCTCGTGTGGCAGGGCAGATAGCCTATCTTTGCCGTCAGAAAAGCCCACCAGCTCCAGCAGCTCGACAATTCGATCTGTCACAGCGCTTGCGCGCAAGTCACTATGCAAGCGCACAGACTCTCCAATCTGCTTTTCAATACTGTGCAGAGGGTTCAGGGACGTCATGGGCTCTTGGAAAATCATTCCGATATCACCGCCACGTAAGTCCCGCAGCTCGTCTGGTGACATGGTTAAGGTGTCCTTGCCTTCAAAGACGATTTTGCCTGATGGATGATGGGCAAACGGATAAGGCAAAAGCTTTAGAATTGACAGTGACGCAGCTGTTTTACCCGAGCCACTTTCCCCAACCAAAGCAACTGTCTCGCCCTCGTGGATGTCATAGCTAATCCCACGCACCGCTTTGGTGTCACCATAATTAACTGATAGATTGCAGACGTCTAGTAGGGGGATCTGCTTCATAGGACTATCTTTCTGGGATCAAAAGCGTCGCGCACGGCCTCACCCACGAAGACCAGCAGGCTAAGCAAGGATGCCACCACGATAAACGATGTGATACCCAACCAGGGCGCATGAATATTGTTTTTACCTTGAGCAAGCATTTCCCCCAACGACGGTGATCCTGGAGGCAGCCCAAATCCAAGGAAATCAAGCGATGTTAAAGTTGTTATCGATCCGTTTAAGATGAAAGGCATAAAGGTCAGTGTTGCAACCATAGCATTAGGCAAAACATGCTTGATCATGATCTTTGGCGTGGATAGACCCAACGCACGTGCAGCCTTCACATAATCAAAGTTTCGTCCTCGGAAGAATTCAGCTCGGACAACATTGACCAGTGACATCCAGCTAAATAGTAACATCAGCCCTAGCAGCCACCAGAAATTGGGCTCGACAATACTTCCTAAGATAATCAACAGGAATAAGGTCGGCAAGCCTGACCATATCTCGATAAACCTTTGGAATGATATGTCGATAATGCCACCAAAATACCCTTGCACCGCCCCTGCAGCAACGCCAATTATTGAGCTGAAAATTGTCAAAGTTAGGCCAAAAAGCACAGATATTCGAAAGCCATATATCAAGCGCGCCAAAACGTCACGGCCTTGATCATCGGTTCCTAGATAATTCTCCCAATCTGGCTTAGAGGGAGCCGGAGTAGGAATGTCATAATTAATAGTGTTATAGCTATAGCGAATTGGAGGCCAAATCATCCACCCTTTTTTGTTTATAATCTCCAATACATATGGATCCCGATAGTTTGCCTCGGTCTCGAATTCTCCCCCAAATGCCGTTTCTGGATAAGAAATCAAGACAGGACAGTAATATTCACCATCATATTGTACCAACAAAGGTTTTTCATTCGCCAGGAACTCGGCGAACAGCGTTATAGTAAAGATAAACAAGAATATCCAAAATGACCAAAACCCGCGGCGGTTAGCGCAAAAATGATGTAGCCTTCGTTGTGCGAGAGGTGACATTCTTAACTTCATGACATCCTCTTCGATAGATCAATACGTGGGTCAACAAGCATGTATGTGATATCACCAATTAAGTGCACAGCAAGGCTGATCAGGGTGAAGATATACAAGGTTCCAAACATCACTGGGTAATCTCGGCTGATCGCGGCCTCAAACCCTAATAATCCCAGCCCGTCTAGAGAGAAAATCACCTCCACTAGCAATGCTCCCGTGAATAAAATACCTATAAACGCCGCCGGAAGGCCGCCAATGACGATAAGCATTGCATTCCGGAATATATGACCGTACAGCACGCCCTGCTCTCCCAGGCCTTTCGCACGTGCCGTCATCACATATTGTTTATTGATTTCCTCAACGAAAGAGTTCTTAGTCAGCAACGTCAAGCTGGCAAAGCCACTGATCACCAGTGACACAACGGGAAGTGTGATGTGCCAAAAATAATCGAGGATTTTGTCAGGCCAGGACATTTCTGCCCAACCATCAGACACCAGGCCCCGCAAAGGGAACAGGTCTAAAAACGACCCACCCGCAAATAGGATGATCAGCAAAATTGCAAACAGAAATCCTGGAATGGCATAACCAACGATAATAATACTGCTGGTCCAGACATCAAAAGCCGAGCCATCTCGCACAGCTTTTGTCACGCCCAATGGAATTGATATCAGATAGATAATCAGCGTCGTCCATAATCCCAACGAGATAGAGACCGGCAGTTTTTCTTTAATCAGCTCAATCACCGACCGTTCTTTGAAATAACTGTTGCCGAATTCAAACTGCAGATAGCTCTTCACCATAATGGTGAATCGCTCATAGGCAGGTTTGTCAAAGCCATACAGCTTCTCGATTTCTTTGATGAATTCGGGGTCTAGTCCACGAGCGCCACGGTATTTGTTAGACATGGCCTGCCCGGATTCCCCAGAAATAGCCCCCATGTTTTCACTGCCAGTACTGCCAGAGATGCGGGCTGTAGCATCTACTGCAGTTCCACGAATTTTCGCAATCATTTGCTCAACGGGCCCACCAGGTGCCGCTTGCACAATGATAAAGTTGATCAGGATAATGCCAAACAGCGTTGGAATGATAAGAAGAAGACGTCTTAAAACATATGACAGCACTGTTGATTAGCCCCTTATTATATTGATTTAGGAGTTCTTTTTCTTAGCGGCAGCAGGTGATTTCTTCCCACCCTGCAGTGCTTTGTCCTTTTCTGCATCAATCCACCATGAATCAAATGCTGTCCCATACTTAGGGCGCACCTCTGGAATTCCAAAGCGATTCCAATAGGCTATCCAATCGCTGTTGTTATACCAGCAAGGAACCGCATAAAAGTTTGCCAATAGAACACGATCCAATGCACGAGTGCGTTGAATCAATGACTCTCTTGTCGGTGCATCAATAAGCTTTTCAATCAAGTCATCTATAACCTGATTTTGAATTCCCATATAGTTCAGACCACCAGGAATGTGCGCCGCCTTAGAACCCCACATTTCCAGCTGTTCGTTTCCAGGAGACTCTGACTGGCCGTAGCGAATTACAACCATATCAAAGTCAAAGTTTTCCATACGATCAACATACTGCGCACTATCGACAACGCGAATTTTCACGTCTATGCCCAAGCGTTCCAGATTGCGCTTGTATCCATTGATAATACGAACAAACTCGGGATGAACGACAAGAAACTCAATCTCAAAAGGCTCTTTATCATCAGAGTTTCCATCTACTAGCTTGCCATCTGAAATGACATATCCGGCAGACTCTAACAAGTTTTTGGCACGCCTCAATTGTTTGCGAATCGTTCCAGATCCATCGTTCACTGGCATTTTGAATTCAGTCTTGAAGACCTCAGCAGGCAGCTTATCTTTGTAGTTATTTAGAATTTCCAGTTCCTCGCCTTTTGGCAAGCCACGGGCAGCTAACTCTGAGTTTTCGAAATAGCTATTGGTTCGCTTATAAAGGCCGTAAAAGAGGTTCTCATTCGTCCATTCAAAATCAAAGACCAATGACAGCGCCTTTCTGACTCTAATGTCACGAAACTTCTTCAAACGAGTATTGAATGCAAACCCTTGAAAGCCTTGATTCTTTTCGTGAGTGTTAGATTCCTTAACAATATCGCCATTCTTAACCGCAGGAATATCATATCCTGTGGCCCATATTTTTGACACGGGCTCAAATCGCACGTCAATATCTCCCGCCTTGAACGCCTCGAAAGCGACTGTTAAGTCGCGGAAGTAGACATAACGCATTGTCTGAAAATTGTTGCGACCTACATTAACCGGCAGCTTTTCACCCCACCAGTTCTTCACACGCTCGTAAGTGATGGATTTTCCTGCGTCGAATTTTTTAATCCTATAAGGACCACTGCCCATTGGTTTAATCAAGGAAGCGTCTTCAAAGCGGTGCTTCTTATAGAATTTTTCTGACAAGATTGGAAACTCGCCAATGGTCGCAGCTAATTCCTTATTATCACCGTCTTTGAAAGTAAACTGGACCTCATCAGAACCAGTCTTTTCAGCTTTTATCACTTCTCTGAAATAATTTTTAAAGAATGGCAGCCCTTTTTCCTTCAATATTTTGAATGAAAATATCACATCTTCTGGGCGAATCCTGGAACCGTCATGGAATTTTGCTTCTTTGCGAATTTTAAACTTAACTAATGCACGGTCTTCAGCCACATGAACCGACTTCGCAACATAGCAATATGATGAAATGGCCTCGTCTTGTGAATGCATCATCAGAGTTGCATACATCAAAGAAGGGTGTAGAGGGCTCATACCCGCTGCAGGCGTTCCTTTGACAACAAAAGGGTTGAAACTGTCAAAGGATCCAAAAGCCACCATTGTAACGTCCCCGCCCTTTGGTGCATCAGGATTTACATAGTCAAAGTGCTTAAAATCTGGACCATATTTCAGCTCACCATACAGATCAACACCATGAGTAGATTCATGAACCGGTATGACGACAGGTTCTTCAATTTCGATGCCAGCTTGCTCGGCCAAGGTCTCGGCAGATTCTGCGACATCTTCAAGGATCTCGGATGCAGCTTCAATCGCTTTGCTTACTTTATCAGATTCTTCAGAATTAACGGGATAGCCCCAAACTAAAAATAAAAATACTACAGCTTGTAACAAGGCTTTCATCAATTCTTTCTCCGTATAACTGGTGTTTATTTATTCTGCTGCCGCAGCCGCTGGCTGTTGCCCATCTCCTGAAGCGACCGCTGCAGCAGCGGCTTCTTCTGTTGCTTCCGCTGCAACTGGGACTTCAGCCCCTTCAGCAGCTGCAGTTTCAACAACAGCATCAGGTGATGGCAAAGGCAATGGATTATCGCTTAACGTATTCAGATATGCAATCATATCTGCACGATCTTTCACTTTTTTCAATCCAGGAAACACCATTTTTGTCCCTTTAACCAGTCCTTGCGGCTTGTAAAGGTATTCATTTAGAGCGTTGAAATCCCACGACCCCGCAAAAGCAACCATCGCCTTTGAATAGGCAAATCCGGCAACCTGGGCTGCCTTAGTGCCAACAATACCATAAAGGTTAGGCCCAATAGGACTTGGTTGACCTTTTTGCATCGTATGACACTGCATACATTTCTTTGAGATTTTCTTGCCGCGTTCAATATCAGCACTTGCCAGAAGCGGCTCAACAGGTTCAATCGACGGCCCAGTGGCAGCCCCTGCAGCAACAGTTTGCCCAACACCTTCGATCACATATACATTTTTATCCAGAAATTTTGGCTCAATGAGAGAATCTGCAACAATGCTTGCAACCATCCCGGTTAACAAAGCAACCAGAATTGCCGCCATTATTTTATTAGTCTCAAACCCATCCATTGAAAACTGCCAATGCCTCCAAAATATCGCTTTTTCTAAGGTTCGCATGTCTACGTTCCATAATATTATTTCAATTTATAATTTAACATTTTTTCATAAGCGTGACTAGACGTAACTTGCGAGAGCTATCAACCCAATGCCCAGCAACACTCTATAGACCACAAAGACACTGTAATTACTGGATTGAACCCAGCGCATCATAAAGTGA
>JBMYXZ010000002.1:0-22141 GCA_049608925.1 Alphaproteobacteria bacterium
AGCCCGGCACGCCCGCCTGTTGTGCCTGAGCGATCCGTAAAACCAATCCCGGCATTGAACTGGAGTTGCGGCGTGATCCGCGCAGCAGTGGTGAATGAGACACCATGCTCATCTATTCGACTGAAAGGCTGACCTTAACGAGCGTGCCCCATAAAAGATCAGAAAAACCGCCCCACCCCACTTGCAGATTGTCATCAGCACAGGCATTTCCATGACCAGCGCGCCAAATCCCATGACCCCTGACGTAATTAAAATGGCATCAATGGTCATGCAGGTCAGGATGGTCCCCAGCACATGTCGACGCATAATCCCACGCTTTAACACAAAAGCATTTTGCGCACCGATGGGGATAATCAGTCCCAAAGTTATAGAAAAGCCTTTTAGCAAGGGCATCAAACTAGTCATGGCGGGATACTATACAGAAATTTCTCAGAATTCAAGCGCGTTTCAGCACATACTCTCCCGGCGCCTCTGCCAAGGCTTTCCGCGCATTACTTTCAGGATTACGCTCTTCAGCATCGATCATGTCTAGCGAATGTCCCTGCAACCAGTGATTCCACTCGTTCCACCAAGATCCAGCATGATGTGTAGCTTGTTCCAACCATACCTGTGGATCTTCAGGCGCTTCGTTGTTTGTCCAAAACCCATACTTTTCGGCCTTTGGAGGATTAATGACACCAGCAACATGCCCAGATCCTGACAAAACAAACTTGCAAGCCCCTTCAAACAGTTGTGTTGCTGGATAGGTGCTTTCCCAAGGCGCGATATGATCTTCCCGCGTTCCCAGAACAAAAGAAGGTAAAGATACCTTAGTCAAATCCACGGGTTGGCCGAAAATAGAAATCCCACCAGGTTTTTGCATATTGTTTTCCTGGAACATCTCGCGCACATAGAACTTAAACATGTCGCCCGGCAAATTGGTAGCATCCGCATTCCAATAGAGCAGATCAAATTGTGGCGGATCTTTCGCCATCAAGTAGTTGTTGATAAACGCCGACCATATTAAGTCATTGGCGCGCAGCATATTGAAGGTTGCAGACATGGTGGCGCCATCTAAATATCCTGTCGCCATCACTTGCTTTTCAAGATACTTAAAGTGATCTTGATCGGTAAACAGCAGCAACTCACCAGCTTTTGAAAAATCAATCAGCGTTGTCAGTAGGGATACAGATTTAAATGCATGTTCTGCATCTCTGCCTAAATATCCCATCATTGTGGACAGCAAAATCCCCCCCAAGCAATAGCCTGCAACATTTATCTGCGGCTCTCCGGTAATGGCCTTGATGACTTCGGCAGCCGCCAGAGGCCCCTCGGTCATGTAGTCCTCGAAAGTTGTACCGATATGGCGACCATCTGGATTGACCCAGGAAATAATAAAGACTGTAAAGCCCTTGCTGACAAGCCACTTCACCAGAGAGTTCTCATCCTGCAAATCAAAGATATAATACTTATTGATCCAAGCAGGCACAATCAACAGCGGCACTCGAAACACCTTTTCCGTTGAAGGACAATATTGAATCAATTCCATCAGTTCGTTGCGATAGATAACTTTACCAGGGGTGGTCGCTATGTTTTCGCCGATCTTGAAAGCATTTGCATCGGCATTTTCGATATTCAAGATGTTCCTCCCCTGTTCAAAGTCTTCCAAGAATTTTGCAAAACCTCTTAGCAGGTTTTCTCCATTTGATGATAATGTCTGCGTCAACACGTCAGGATTTGTTAGCGCAAAATTATTAGGGGCAAATGCATCCACCATTTGCTTTGAATAAAAGCGCACCTTACGTACTTGATCATCGGTCAACACATCCGACTGGTCGATAATATCGTTTACCCAGCGCGCATACAATAAATATGACTGCTTTAAGAAATCAAAGGACGGATCTTGGTTCCAGATTTTATTTTTAAACCTTTTGTCTCCAGATGAGGGCGCTATCACCGGTTGATTATCCGATTCAAAATCCTGGAATCGCTGAAAGGTCACATTCCACAAACTCAGCGAATCTTTGGTTAACCTTTCGGTTGCCTCTATAAAGCTTTCTGGATGGTCAAAGATATCCATCGATGCGCTGAAAAAGGCTTCACCAATGCTTAGAAAATTCAAGAAAGATTCAGGGTGTTGCGGCGCATTGTCCTGCATTTCCGACAGTCCGGAAAAAGCCTTCTGCATATGCTCACTTAAGGTCAGCATGTCTTTAGTGATCATCTCCACCCCTTGTGGGGCTTGATCCAGCGCTGTATCGGCTTTATCTTGCGACATTATTTTATCTCCCTGCTTGCCCAAGATTACCTCAGACATCTTAAGAGTTAGTAATCAGAATCGATATTTTTTGCAAGCAAGATCCAGGTCGGACAAAAAATACCCCAGAAGTTGCGACTCCTGGGGCACAGTTTTTATTCCATGAAAAAGCCTTCCGGCTGTTTTTTCGACTTAGACTTTTTCTTCACAGGTTGATTCTTTTTCTGCTTAGACTTTTTGGCCTGTTTTTTGGCTTTAATTTCATCAGCACGGGCGCCAGACTTCTTCTCGCCCCCACCAGCAAGGGCTCTACAATAGTCTTCCAAACTATCGTCAAATGGCTGGACTTTGCCATCACCGACCACCCATAACTTGTCAATCGTATGCTCCAGCAAATGCCAATCGTGACTGATCAGGATCACGGCTCCCTTGAATTCGTTGATTGCCATGATCAAGCTATCTCGGCTTTCTACGTCCAAGTGGTTGGTGGGCTCGTCAAGAATGATAAGATGTGGCTTATGATAAGTCATCAATGCAAAAGTCAAACGGGCTTTTTCCCCACCGGACAACTTGCCAACTTCCACATCTGCCTTGTCCCTGGAAAAACCAAAGCCTCCCAAGCGTGTACGCACTTGCTCAGGCAGCGCTTTTTCCATGACCTCTGCCATATGCTGGTAAGGTGTACGGTCTTTATGCAGATCTTCGATTTGATGCTGATGGAAATAGCCTATGCGCAGATGCTCGGCAAAATCCGTCGACCCTTTCAGCAGCTCTAACTTACCGGCCAACACCTTCGCAAGAGTACTTTTACCATTACCATTCTGCCCTAAAAGAGCAATACGATCCTCAAGATCCAAGCGCTGATTCAGGCCACGCAACACCACTTTGTCACCATACCCTGCAACCCCAGCATCAATTGTTATCATTGGCGGCGGCAGTGTTCCTGGATCTGGAAAGTTAAGCCTTAAGCTGGGTTCATCACGCAGCATTGTAATGGGCTCGAACCGTTCCATCATCTTAATACGGCTTTGCACCTGCTTGGCTTTTGTAGCCTGCGCACGGAAACGATCAACGAACTTTTGCATATGGGCACGAGCTGCCTCTTGCTTCTTCTGAGCAGCTTGCTGAATCAACATCTGTTCCTTACGCGTCTTTTCAAAGAAGTCATAATTCCCAGAATACGCCTTTAGATCTTGTTGACTAAGGTGGATGATCTTGTCGGGCACGGCATTCAATACATGACGGTCATGGCTGATTAACAAAATTGTACGAGGATAGTTCTTTAAAAACTTCTCTAGCCACACGGTTGCTTCAAAGTCTAAATGGTTGGTGGGCTCGTCCAGCAATAGAATATCTGGCTCGGAGAACAAAGCTGCCGCTAGGGCCATGCGCACGCGCCATCCACCGGAAAAGGCAGACACTGGCCGCTTAAGTTCTTCATCCTTAAAGCCCAAACCGATCAGAATCTTTGAAGCTTTTGCTGGCGCTGCGTAAGCATCTATTTCACCTAAGCGTGTATGTATATCAGACACCCGAATAGGATCTTCTGTCAGCTCAAGCTCGATCATCAGCTCTTCACGCTCCTGATCGGCACTTAACACATAGTCTAATATTGTTTGATCGCTTGCAGGTATTTCCTGGGCCATAGAGCCTATACGCACATCTCGCGGCAACTCAATTGAACCATCATCTGGGGCGATCTCGCCACGCAGCAACTTAAACAGTGTTGATTTACCGGCACCATTGCGGCCGATTAGTGCGGCTTTTTGGCCCGCAGCAACAAACATATTTGCATCTTGAAAGAGGGTGCGACCTGCGATGCGAAAGGTCAAATTTTTCATCGTAATCATTGTGATATCTCAGTTTTAAAATTTTAGAAACGGATTAGGGTTTCCGCCAACCAATAGGGGCGGAATATCTGAGTAAGCATCAGCTTGTGATGAGAAATACGTAACCTTGCATCTTTTAAATCTCCGTTAGACAAGGGTTATAATGGTGTTTTATACTGGATTTGTCAAGAAGGGATATTTTTATGAAATCAGTTGAAATTTATACTACTCCATTGTGCCCGTTTTGTATCAGGGCGAAAAAGCTGTTATTTGAAAAGGGCGTCGAGTTTACAGAATATGATGTATCCAGCAATTCTGACCTACGCCAGGAGATGTTACAACGCGCAAGCGGGCGCACCAGCGTGCCACAAATCTTTATAGGTGATGACCATATCGGCGGTTGCGATGATCTGCACGCGCTCGATTCAGATGGGAAACTTGATAAGATTCTAAAATAATCAAAGCACTATCACTCAGCAAGTGTCCGGGATAGATTTATAATGGATGGAAGAGCCTGCTGATTGAAGACTCTCACAAATCAGCCCCACAGGCTCCGACTTTCCGCGGCTTGACCGCGGAATCCATTTAATTGTTTTATTTCACAAGTTTATTGGCTCTCACCATACCCCACCACTCCGTAAAGACCATCAAATCTATATGCACTTAAGGCATTGAAAAAATTGCAAAAAAATGGATTCCGCGGTCAAGCCGCGGAAAGTCGGAGTTGGGGGGAAGCGGAAAGTCGGGGCCTGTGGGCCTGAGTGGTGAAAGTTCTGGCTCCAGCTCGGTCGCCCACCCCACTTTTTCTGAATGTCGAATGGAGGTGCTCTCAGAGTGAAATCACTATATTTAAAAAAATTTTTGGCAGTATTTGTGAAAATGGCGCGCCCGAGAAGATTCGAACTCCTAACCTCCTGATCCGTAGTCAGGTGCTCTATCCAGTTGAGCTACGGGCGCGTCCTTGAGGTGTTATCAACTCTCATTGATGGGCAGAGAATACATAATTCATTGTGCGACTGCAAGTGTTTTTCCGCTGAATCTGGACAATCTATCCATAATATGTTCAAAAACAGCCGCTTCGTCGATGTCTGTTACCACAAAAACGTTAGGATTTTCAATCATTCCAGGGTATGACCCTACGATTGTATTACCCATTGATCGTTCACTGTGAATTTCCACATCAACCGGCATCATGGCACCCTTAAAATACTGCGGATTTGAGGCAAAAATTGGCACCAACACATCATGTACTGCGCGACCAGTCAAACCATAACGTTCTATATCCAGCTCAGCTGTGAATTCCAAAATATTAGCCAGCTCTGCTCCAACTGGGTTGCCTAAAGCGCGCATCTGGGCTGACCGCTCGGCGGTTACGATCAGCTGATGTGACACATCCAAACCGATCAGTGAGATATCCATACCTGACGTAAAGACCACGTGCGCTGCATGAGGGTCAGCATACATGTTAAATTCTGCCGCAGCCGTGATGTTGCCGGTGCTCATCGAGCCACCCATAATAATGATTCGCTCGATGTTATCCTTGATCGCAGGCTCTTGCACTAATGCCAGCGCGATATTGGTCAAGGGGCCCGTTGCAAGCACGGTGATTTTCTCATTCGATTGCATAACATGATCAATCAAAAAGCTACAGGCATGCTTTTCCTGCAGCTTCATTGTGGGCTCAGGCATTGTTGATCCATCCAAGCCTGTTTCACCATGCATCATATCGGCAAAAATTTCTTCACGGACTAATGGCCTACGAGCGCCCTTATAAACCGGTATATCGGGCCTGCCTGCTAACTCACAAATCTTCATTGCGTTAATAGCGATTTGTTCTACATCAACATTTCCAGCAACTGTTGTTATTCCTCTGATATCAAAATCTTCAGGCGAGGCAATTGCAACGGAAATTGCAACAGCATCATCATTACCGGGATCACAGTCTATAATTATGGGAGTCGTCATGGCCAGCGTCACTTCTTAACTAAATTAACTGTCTTACTAATACTGCATACTTTGCATTCCTACAAGACTTGCATGTTGGCTGATTTTTCTTCATTATTAAAGGATGCGGGTAATAAGAAATAAAAATGGCCGTTTTTTGCTCACCTGACTTTGATAATCATGAACATATCAGCTTTTTCTCCTGCAAAGAGACAGGCTTGCAAGTGATTATCGCGATCCACAGCACATATCGAGGCCCCACCTTGGGCGGCTGCCGCATGTGGCCTTATGAAACAGAACAAGAGGCAATCATGGACGCTCTGCGCCTTAGCCGCGGCATGACCTACAAAGCAGCTATGGCCGATCTTCCATACGGTGGCGGCAAGGCTGTCATTATTGGAGACCCCCAAAAAGAAAAATCCGAAGCTCTCTTCAGATCCTTGGGCAGGTGTTTAAATCATCTTAACGGCCGCTACATTACCGGAGAAGATGTTGGTACATCTGTTGAAGACATGGAAATTATTCGTGCCACATCGCCATATGTCGTGGGCCTTAGCACCAAGACCCCAGGTGGCAGCGGCGACCCCTCCCCTGTCACAGCTTACGGTGTCTATAAAGGTATGTTGGCGGCTATTAAGTACAAAATGGGGAAAGATTCAGTCAAAGGCTTACGCGTTGGCGTCCAAGGCCTAGGCCACGTCGGGGCAAATTTATGCAAAATCCTGCATGAAAATGGCGCCAAGCTGATGGTTGCGGACATCTCTCAAACGCGCATGCAAGAAATGGTCGACCAATACGGTGCAGAAGCTGTCGCCCCAGAAATCATTTATTGTGCCGAGCTGGATATATTCGCTCCCTGCGCCTTGGGTGGCATCTTAAATGAACACACAATTCCGCTGTTAAGAGCCCCAATCGTAGCGGGCGCAGCGAACAATCAGCTTGCAGCCCCTAGGGATGGAGAATACCTGAATCAGCGCGATATTCTCTATGCCCCAGACTACGTGATTAACTCTGGAGGCTTGATAAATGTGACAATGGAAGGGGCGCAGTATAATCGCGAGCGCGCTTACATGAAGGTTGATCAAATATATGATACCTTGATGCAAGTATTCACTTGCGCCGAAAAGAAAGAATGGTCCACCAGTCACGCCGCTGATTATGTAGCAGAACAACGACTCAGCAATAGCAGTTTTGACTTAAAGCTATGCGAGTAATTCTTGCAAATTTTCGGTTTTTTATGTAAAAAGATGCATCAGTTTAGCTTGGAGCAATAATGACGCGTAAGATTTTCGGCACAGATGGTGTCCGCGGAAAAGCAAACAAATACCCGATGACCCCAGATATGATCATGCGCCTGGCTTTGGCTGCAGGTCAATATTTCACGCGCGGAGATCATCGCCACATGGTGGTGATCGGCAAAGACACGCGTTTGTCTGGCTATATGGTTGAATCTGCCCTGACCGCTGGCTTTACCGCCAGTGGCATGAACGTCATGATGGTGGGACCACTACCTACTCCTGCGATTGCCATGCTGACCCGATCTTTAAGAGCTGACATGGGTGTGGTAATTTCTGCATCACACAATCCTTTTGAAGACAATGGAATCAAGATGTTTGGCCCTGATGGCTATAAACTGACAGATGCTGTTGAACAAGAAATCGAAGCAATGGTTACGGGTGATTCAAGCCCTCTGCTAGCCCAATCAGCTAATATTGGCAAAGCTCGTCGCTTAGAGGATGCTCCTGGCCGCTATATTGAATTCGTCAAAGCATCCTTTCCCCGTGATATTCGCCTTGACGGCATGAAGATCGTGATCGACTGTGCCAATGGGGCTGCCTACCAGATTGCACCGGCTGTGTTGTGGGAACTTGGTGCTGACATTATCCCTATTGGGGTTGACCCAGACGGCTTGAACATCAACCACAATTGCGGCGCAACGGCGCCCGAGAGGCTGCGTCAAGCTGTCATCTCTAGCGGTGCTGATGCTGGTATTGCCCTTGATGGCGACGCTGATCGCATCATCATGGTTGATGAAAAAGGCGCTATCATCGATGGTGATAAGTTAATGGCCATGATCGCCACTGATTGGCAGCGCACCCAGCGCCTGAAAGGTGATGGCGTCGTGGCAACTGTCATGTCTAACTTAGGCCTGGAACGTTATCTTGCCAGCCAAGATTTAACCCTACATCGTACGTCCGTTGGTGACCGAGCTGTCTCAGCCCATATGCGCCAGCATGGCATTAACATCGGTGGCGAGCAATCCGGCCATATCATCCTTAGTGATCACGCCAGCACAGGCGACGGCTTGGTAGCGGGATTGCAAGTGCTCTCAACGATGGTGCGCAACAACAAACCTGCCAGTGAAATTGCAGACTTGTATGAAACCGTGCCGCAAGTGTTGAAAAACATCTCGATTGAAGGCGGCAACCCGCTGGACATTGATTCTATCAACCAGAAAATCCTAGCGATTCAGGACTCGATTGGCTCGAAAGGGCGCTTGCTTATCCGTAAATCTGGAACTGAACCCAAATTACGCGTCATGATGGAAGGCGAAGATACGGCCTATATTGAGCAGACAATAGATGATATACTAGACATCATTGAAACCGGAAAAAAGCAGCTTAACGCGGCCTAAAGACCGGCGTTAGCAGGGAGAAATATCATGTCTGGACGTATCTTGCTGGTTGGCGAACATATCGCCAATGGTGGCCTGGGAATTCATGGAGATATCGCAACGGTCACAGCTTTGGGTGGCAATCCACTGTCAGCCCTGACAATTATGTCAACAACGAACGCTCCTATTAAACGCAAAGCTCAAAGCGTTCCACGAGACTTTATTACCGACCAAATTGCAGCCTGCTACAATTCGCCAGGCGTTGACAGCATAAAAATTGGCGCGATCAATTCAACCGAAACAATTGACGCTATTGCGGACGCTATCGAGACCAGTTCAGAGCGCGTGCCGGTTGTCATCAGCCCAATCATGGTATCAGAAATGGGCGAAGCATTCTTAAATTCAGAAGCTATTAATCATTTTAAGCAGCGGTTAATCCCCCATGCATCTTTGTTTTTGCTGAACATACGGGATGCGGAATTATTTTCTGGCACTGAAATCACTGATGTTGATAGCATGCGCCGAGCTGCCCAAACGTTGCACCAACTTGGCTGTGAAGCAGTATTAATCACTGGCGGCCTTCTGCAAGGTGAAGAACTGTTTGATATCCTAGTCACAGGAGAAGGTGAAAACATCTTGTCGATGAAAAAGCACCATATCCACCGCGCGGAAAGTTATCGCTTTGGCGGTGGCTGGGTGCTGGCAACAGCGATAGCAACCAGCCTGGGGCAGGGATTCAGCTTAATGGACTCCATCAATCGCGGACGCCAGTTTGTAGACAAAGCCATTGGGACGTCTTTTAATGCTGATCAAGACTATCAAAGCTTGAACATCTCACATACGATCCAACCATTCGCACACAGTGAGCAAGAACAACCATTCAAGGTCATCCCCGGGACAAAGTTTAGATCGTTTAGTTAAACCATAAGTATCGGGATGATTTTTATGATGGAGGGAAGGCCTTACTTTGGCAGGACTTTCTCCGCTCTCTAACCCACATTCGACGCTCCGTGACTTGTTCACGGAGTCCACTCTCAGGCATAATCAGCTGCAGAAAACTATGGCGTATTCTCCATTTTCCGAATCTTGGGGGTTGGTGGACTCCGGGCATAAAGCCCGGAGCGTCGGATCATGCGGTGATGGGCGGATAAAATCCTTAAACAGCATGGTGTTTACTACTATGTTAAATTTTTCCGGACACTCTATGACTTGACCACACAGTCCACTCTTTACATTTTCCCTTCACATGATTAAACATGGATATACCCTGCACACAAAGGCAAAGCTTATGTTGATATACGAAGTAAATTTGGACATCCAGCCCGACACGTACAGCGCGTTTAAAGACTGGCTGGACAGCCACGTCAAAGAAATGCTGCAGTTTCCGGGTTTTATCAGCGCGCAAATACTGTCTGCTGAGCCGAACCACTTGACTGTGCATTATCAACTGGAAAGCCGTGGCCACCTAGAAGAATACTTTGGCAAGCATGCTGCAAGGATGCGCCAGCAAGGCATCGACGCTTTTGGCGGCCAGTTCCAGGCCACACGCCGCATTCTGGAAAGCGTTGCCTGATGCAGAAACCAGCGCGTCCGTTTTTCAGCTCGGGGCCTTGTGTGAAACCCAGGACGTGGACACCACAAGTTGCCGAGCACGCCCTGCTAGGACGATCTCATCGCTCGCAAGAAGGTATGGCCCTGTCTAAAAAAGCAATACAGCTGACCCGTGAGGTTTTAAAAATCCCAGACACTCACAAGATTATGTTGACGCCAGGCTCGGCGACTGGGGCAATCGAAATGATGTTCTGGAATTTGCTAGGTGCCCGTGGCACCGATATGTTTTCCTGGGATGTCTTTGGTCAACGCTGGACACGTGACTTGCAGCGCGCTTTGAAACTGCAAGATCTTAATGTGCATTCTGCCGAAGCCCGCCACCTGCCTGACTTGTCGCAATACGATCCCACCCGCGATACAGTTTTTAACTGGAACGGTACGACCACGGGTGTTTGGGTGCCTGACGGTAATTGGATAGCAGATGATCGAGACGGCCTTGTGCTATGCGACGCGGCTTCTGCCGTGGGGACTGCACATCTGCCCTGGGACAAACTTGACGCAATAGCTTTCTCCCCACAAAAAGCCTTTGGCAGTGAAGCCGCTTTTGGCATCCTCGTACTAAGCCCCAAAGCAATTGAGCGCCTGCAAACATATCAACCCGCTTGGCCTGTCCCAACACTATTGACCTTACAGCGTAACGGAAAGGTTATTCAGCCATATTTCGATGGCGCAACTGTTAATACTATCTCCATGCTAGCCTTAGAGGACTATCTGTTCTGTCTTGAATGGTGCCAGGATATTGGCGGTATTGACAGCATGGTAAAACGATCCAGACAAAATTTTGCAATCATCGAACAATGGGTGCAGGAGACAGAACGCGTTGAGTTTATGGCGATTGCACCTGAAACGCGTGCTAGCTCTTCTATTTGTTTGAGTGTTAAAGATGCAGACGAAGCAGAGATTATCCGAATTTGCACCGCCCTTGCACAACAAAAAGTTGCCTATGATGTCAAAAACCATGGTCACGGACCACTTGGCTTGCGGATATGGGGTGGGCCCACAGTTGACGCAGAGGACATAAAAGCTCTGCTGCCTTGGATCACAGCAGAGCTAGGCTAGGACTGGACTACCAAGGCGCAATAGGCATTGGCTTTGGGTTCGCCTGCTCATGAAGAATAATCAATTCATTGACTAGCTCTAGGTTTTCTTTTCCTTCTTGATTATTGATGAGGCGAATCACATTATAAAAATAGCTTTGGATAACACCTTCAGGCTTGATACCTTCTCCGAAGCAAACAGTGTAGAGTAAAAAGTCACTGAAATTGCATATATTTTCAGCTTTCTTAATGAAACGAATCTGCTCTGGGGTTCGTCGAGATATAAACCCTACATACTCAATTTCTGATTTTTCCTTCACCTCAGACGCATTGATGATGGCACTTCTTATGGATTTTAAATACTTTATCAGTTGCCCAGTCTTACCAACATTGCAGGAAGACATCACTTTCTCTAAATATGCCGTGAATACCTCAGCAGGCTTCTTAGATGCATACTTTAGTATATACTCTTCCGAGAATTTGCGATATTTGACGGTTTTTTCACACTTTCTCAAAATACTAGACCACTTAACTTGATTTTCCCCATCAGCAAAACTGAATATTTTAGCATTTGTGTGATACTGGAGTGCAGCATCATGTGCTCTTTTTGATCTCACTGCCTGTTCAATCTCTTCAGTGGATATATCTAGGAGATCACCTAATGACGCCTTGCAATCTACAACACACATAGACAAAATTAATACTGTCAAAATTCTTATATAAAACATCATTTTTACCTTATAAAATTACAATAAGCAGATAATATTAGAATAACAGCAGAATTCAATATTTTTAATTTATCTAAAATTTTATATATTAACGCTTTTTTAACTATATGTTGATACTATAATAACAGGGTGGCGTCTCTGCGTGGCTCGTGAAGTACGCTGACTACCGGGAGGGTAAAACCTTCAGAGTGTACAGTCTGGTTCTTGGGGACCAGGAATAGAGCTACGCAGAGACGCCACTCTTTCATATATAGATTGGCAGGGGTATGACTGACAGTTCTGACTATATTCACATAATAACGCGGGCATTAATCATTGATAACGGGCACGTTTTGGTGTGCGTCAACAAGGGCAACAGGCTATATTCTTGCTTGCCAGGCGGCAAAATATCTCATGGCGAGAAGCTAGAAGATTCATTGGTAAAAATTTTCTATGAAGATGTTGGCCATTGCTTAAAAGTCGAAAGTTACGTTGGCGCCATGGAGTCTGGATGGCATGCAGAACAAAAGCAAGCCCACGAAATAAATATGATTTTCAACTGCACCAGCCCTGAATTGTCCTGCTTTACCCAGCCAGCTTCAAAGTCAGCTCACTCTGACCTCGCTTGGGTGAAAGTTAGCGATCTTAGCAACGCTTTGCTGCGCCCACGAGCGCTTCAAGCAGCCATCCCCACTTGGTATAGCCAGCAAAAACCTGGCATGTTTCTGTCTGAGTTTGTAAAGCCAACTGAATAACTTGACAACTGCAGTCATCTTGGCTTATACATTAGCTCAAAGAATGATTTATTAGGAGTATAGACTCATGAAACGTACATTTCAGCCCAGTGTTCTAGTACGCAAACGCCGTCACGGATTCCGCAGCCGCACACAAACTGTCGGTGGACGTAAAGTTCTTGCACGTCGTCGTGCAAAAGGACGTGCGCGCCTGTCTGCATAATTTTTTGAGTATCGCGTGATAGCAACTCTAAAAAAACGTGCAGATTTTGTCCGAATCGCAAAAAACGGTAAAAGCTGGGTAACCCCCAGCTTTATTTTACAGTGCGACGCGCAGCCTTCGTCAGATATATCCACCACACGTGTCGGTTACACTGCAACGAAAAAAATTGGCTCGGCCGTTAAGCGCAATCTCGCAAAACGCAGGCTGAGAGCCACTTCAAAAGAATATATTCCACACCTTATTACAGACTCACCACATGATTATGTCTTAATCGCACGCCGTGAGTTGTTGACCTACCCATATGATCAGTTATGCCGCGACCTAAAATGGGCCTTAAAACGCATCCATCAAAATCGGGAAGATTCATGACGTACATTGAAAAGGCCATTGCCCTGATGTTCAAAGCCATGATCATGCTTTATCGCTGCTGTATATCGTCTGTAATCCCCAGCAGGTGCCGTTTTTTGCCTACATGCTCGGAATATGGCCTGGATGCCATTAAAATTCATGGCCCTTTTCGGGGCTTCCTGTTACTATGGCGTCGTTTAAGGCGCTGTCACCCGCTTGGAGATCATGGGTTTGACCCCGTGCCTGGCAGAAATTCTATAGAAGAGTGAAAAATGAACGAACAACGTAACTTAATAATATTTGTCTTATTTTTTATTGGTGTCATGTGGGCATGGGACTATTTTTATGCGCCTAACGTCCCTGTGCCAGTTGAACAAGCTCAGCAACAACCCGCCCAGCCGCAAGTGGCGCAACCTTCAGCACCGACTGCGGTTATTTCTCGCGATCAAGCACTGACTTTGAACCAACGATTGACAGTAAAGTCAGACACACTTCAAGGTAGCATTAATTTGCAAGGTGCGCGCATCGATGACCTGCGCCTGCTGAAATATAAAGAGACCACCGATGCAGATAGCAAAACTATTGCCTTGCTGCATCCTGCTCAATCAAGCTCGCCCTATTTTGCGCAGTTCGGCTGGGTCAGCAACGATAAATCAATCGCTGTTCCAGACAATAATGCGCAGTGGCAAGCGGACAAAGCATCGCTTTCACCCGGCGAGACAGCAACACTTACCTGGGAAAATGCTACCGGGCAACGCTTTGAGCAGCGTATTACCCTAGATGATCAGTATGTGTTTACTGTCACGCAAAGAGTATATAACGATGGCGCCCAAGCCTTAACGTTTTTCCCATATGCGCGCTTGACACGCACAAACGTTCCAGAAACTTCAGGCAATTACATCCTGCACGAAGGTCCATTAGGCGTCCTGAATGGCAAACTGGTTGAGCACAAGTATGACGACCTGAACGATGCGGGTGAAATCCGCAGCAAAAGCAATGGTGGCTGGGCTGGTATCACTGACAAGTATTGGCTGGCAGCGTTTATCCCAGGCTCAAAGTTGTCATATGATTACTTCTTCCAGAATATCCACACTGGCCCACAGGACACATACCTGACTGGCTATTATGGTCAGCCAGTTGTTATATCACCAGGCCAAAGCTCCGAGGTCACAGACAACTTTTTTGCAGGACCAAAGGTTCTGGATATGCTTGATGCATACGAAGCAAAACTGAACACCGAGCACTTTGATCTAGCGGTTGATTTTGGCTGGTTCTACTTTATCACCAAGCCTTTCTTCCAAGCTTTGACTGCAATGCACGAGTGGTTTGGCAACTTTGGCATCGGCATCCTATTACTAACAGTGCTGCTGAAGCTGTTATTCTTCCCACTTGCTAACAAGTCATACCGTTCAATGGCGCGCATGAAAAAGCTGCAGCCAAAAATGGAAAAGTTGAAAGAGCGTTACAAAGACGACAAGCTGAAGATGAATCAGGAGTTGATGAACCTGTACAAGAAAGAAAAGGTCAATCCAATGGCAGGCTGCTTGCCAATTGTGATACAGATCCCAGTATTTTTCGCATTATACAAAGTGCTGTTCATCAGCATCGAGATGCGTCACGCACCTTTCTATGGCTGGATTCATGACTTGTCAGCCCCAGATCCAACATCCATATTCAACTTGTTTGGAGTGATTCCCTGGGATCCCCCCAGCATGTTGATGATTGGTGTATGGCCGATCATTATGGGTCTGACGATGTTTATTCAGCAAAAGCTGAATCCTACCCCCTCTGATCCTGTTCAAGAGAAGATGTTCATGATCATGCCGGTCATGTTGACCTTCCTGCTATCGAACTTTGCTGCAGGACTAGTGATCTACTGGGCGTGGAACAACGTTCTATCGATTATTCAGCAATGGGCAATTATGAAGTCGAGTAAGTAAAAATGACGGCGAAGACTCCTGCATGGCTGTTTGCACAAAAGTGCGACTTCTTTTATGGCGCCTATAAGCCGGGAGACTTTCCTCCAGAAGACCTGCCAGAAGTCGCCTTTGCAGGCAGGTCAAACGTTGGTAAATCTAGCCTGATTAATTCCCTGGTTGGGCGCAAGAACCTGGTGAGAACCTCGAAAACACCTGGACGCACACAGCAAATAAACTTCTTCAGGCTTGCTGACCATTTAAATCTGATTGATCTGCCAGGATACGGGTATGCCAAAGCCTCGAAAAGCTCGATTGCGAATTGGACCCAAGTGATCCACAGTTACCTTTCTGATCGCGGGAACTTGCGGCGTGTGTTTGTTTTGATGGACAGCCGTCATGGGCCCAAGAAAGTGGACCACGAAATCCTAAATGACCTAAATCACATGGGCGTTCCCTGCCAGATTATTCTGACTAAAATTGATAAAACGCCTAAAAAAGATCTCGATAAGCTTTTGGAAAATCTTCCTAAAGAGTTGGAACAATATGCTGTTGTGCACCCTGACTATCTGTGCTGTAGCTCGGAAAAAAGCATAGGAATTCAAGAAATTAGATCGGTTATTGCCGAGTTCGCAAGCCTTTGTTAATCAAAAAATTTTGTGAAATCAAAAATAACGCTCTGCATACGCATCAAATTTTAGTATAATTATACCAAAAGTTTAATTTTGGATTTTTCCATGGACGGAATTTCACAGGGGGTGTCTATGTCGACGACCCAGAAAAAGCAAACCAGACGCGACTTTATGGTCCTGACGTCAGGTGCTTTAGGGGCGCTTGGAGCAGTTGCACTTGCCAAGCCATTTATAAGCAGTATGAATCCAGCAGCCGATGTTTTGGCGCTGGCAACGATCGATGTAGATCTCAGCACAGTTTCCGAAGGGCAAGCAATCACCGTCCTATGGCGCGGCAAACCGGTTTTTATCCGTCATCGTACCCAGCAAGAAATTCAAGATGCCCGCGTGGTAACATCTGCGACCTTGCCTGACCCTGAATCAGACGAGATCCGCACACCGCATAAGCCCGAATGGCTGGTAGTTGTTGGTGTCTGTACACACTTGGGCTGTGTCCCACTAGGTCAAAAGGCCAGCGACACCAAGGGTGAATATAACGGTTGGTTCTGCCCATGTCATGGGTCACACTATGATACATCAGGCCGTATTCGTAAGGGCCCTGCCCCAAAGAACCTAGAGGTTCCCACATATCAATTCGTCAGTGACACAACTATTCGCATAGGATCCGAAGAAGCATGACCACGAAAAAAAATAATAACTCTGGTGTAGTCGATTGGATCGAAAAGCGCCTGCCGATTATTTCTGCTGGCCGTCGCGAGCTAGTTGATTATCAAACCCCAAAGAACCTGAACTATTTCTGGAACTTTGGATCCCTACTGGGTATCACACTGGTGATTATGATCTTGTCAGGAATTTTCCTGGCGATGCATTATACGCCACATATTGATCACGCCTTTGCCAGTGTCGAACATATCATGCGTGACGTAAATTACGGTTGGCTGATTCGCTATGTTCATATGAATGGCGCATCCATGTTCTTCCTGCTGGTTTATCTTCATATGTTCCGCGGCCTTTATTATGGGTCATATAAAGCACCTCGTGAGCTGTTGTGGATGATGGGCGTGGTGATCTTGTTGCTGATGATGGCAACGGCCTTTATGGGCTATGTGCTGCCATGGGGACAAATGAGCTATTGGGGTGCTACCGTTATTACCAACTTATTCTCGGCCATTCCGTTTGTAGGAGATGAAATCGTAACGTGGCTTTGGGGCGGATTTTCCGTCGGCAATCCAACGCTGAATCGTTTCTTTGCTCTACACTATCTGTTCCCATTCTTAATTGTGGCAGTGGTGTTCTTGCACCTTTGGGCGCTGCATGTAAATGGATCCAACAACCCCAGTGGTATTGAGAAAAAGACCAAAAGCGACACGGTTTCCTTCCATCCGTATTACACGATCAAAGATATGTTTGGCCTTGGCGTGTTCATTACATTCTGGGCGTTCTTTGTATTCTTCGCACCGAACTTTTTCGGAGAGCCTGACAACTATATCCCTGCTGACCCAATGGTAACGCCCGCGCACATTGTGCCTGAATGGTATTTTCTGCCATTCTATGCAATCTTGCGCTCCGTGCCTGACAAAGGCTTGGGTGTTGCATTGATGTTCAGCGCAGTATTCGTGCTGTTTATTGTGTCGTGGCTGGATACCTCGAAAGTGAAAAGTGGACGCTATCGCCCAACATTCAAGTACTTCTATTGGCTGTTTTTTGCGACTTGCCTGACACTGGGCTGGGCTGGTGCGATGCCAGCTGAGGGACTACCGCTGTATATCGGGCGTGCTGCTACCGTGTACTATTTCGCATACTTTTTGTTGATCTTACCATTCCTTGGTAAGTATGAAAAAACACTGCCTGAGCCCGCCAGCATTGAAGCGGACTTCAAAAGAAAAAGTCAGGGGTAAGGGGAAGAACAATGAAAGCTAATCAAGGTTTCACAACGATGATGAAGACTCTGGGATTCAGTATCAGCATTAGCATTTTTGCGTTGCTGCCTCTATTCGCTGCAGGGGACGCCCCAAAGCCACCACAACAACAGTGGAGCTTTTCCGGTATGCGCGGAACCTTTGACCGAGGCGAGCTGCAACGCGGTTTTCAAGTATACCGCGAAGTTTGTGCCAGCTGTCATGGTATCAACTTACTTAGCTTTCGCAACCTGTCAGCACTGGGGTTCTCTGATGCGGAAATCAAGGCCATTGCAGCAGAATATGAAGTAGCTGATGGCCCGGATGACGCTGGCGAGATGTATGATCGCCCGGCTGAGCCTCATGACCGCTTTGTGCCACCATTCGCTAATGAAAAGGCTGCCCGTGCGTCTAACAACGGTTCTTTGCCTCCTGACCTGTCATTGATCACGAAAGCCCGCTTTAATGGCCCTGACTATCTCTATGCGCTGCTAACAGGCTATCAAGACCAGCCTGAGGGAACCGAGGTGCAGGAAGGCATGTATTACAATATATACTTCCCTGGAAACCAGATTGCCATGAAGTCTCCATTAAGCGATGGGCAGGTGGAATACAGTGATGGGACCACCGCAACAGTTGCGCAGATGTCTCGTGACGTAACTGCATTCTTGGCCTGGGCGGCTGAACCTGAAATGGAATCTCGCAAAGAAACCGGCTTAATGGTGCTACTGTATATGCTGATCTTCACAGCATTCCTGTTTATCTCCATGAACCGCATTTGGGCACGCGTGAAAGAAGGTTAAGATCCTAAACGTTAAGGCATCTGTAGTCTGGTTAGTCGTATTTCTATTGTTGCCTTCAGTGCAAGCTGTAAGGCCAGGTCAAAACCATTGGGATATCATTCCTAAGAAAATTAGGCATAAGGTAATTAAGTCCGTAAGAAAATCAAAACAAAGAAGTGATGCAGTACATCTTAGAAAAATGTATGATTTAGTTTTTTCTTATATCTCTGAAAATTCTCGAAATGCCACAAAAAAAAGAATCAAAGAAAAGCTGTACCAAGCGCAATATACAGACCCAGGTATTGCGACCTTTATCCGCTCTCTTATACAGCATAGAGTAATTATTGCTAACGATGATTACATCTCCAAGTACCATCTTGTTTACAAAAATGACTATATTGATGAATCAAGTGAGCAAGAATCATCTCATGAATCGCATAATGGCAGTGAGATATACTTACCCCCACAACGCTTCAAGCCTCAAAATATACGAACTCCTGTCACCAGAAGCAGACTTAAAAGAACCTCACAGCGTGCTAAACCAATTCCAAAAGCACTGCCTGCGCCTCAAGCCAAAGAAATAGTTCGGCAGCGCGTTGTTTACTGGCCGCATCCGGATAGAAATGCCAGCTCTCTAAAGTTAATTATATTCGATCCAGAAACTGGGAAATATGAATTCGATGATGCTTTGTGGCATAAACCTATACTACAGTAAGAAGTACGTCGCGATACCTAGAAAAATTGCATATCCCAGCACATCTGTGGTTGTTGACAGCAGTGGGCCAGCACTAATAGCTGGATCCATGCCCATGCGCTGAACCAAAACTGGCAGGGCTGTACCTGCAAATCCTGCCCAAATCATGTTTGCAATTAAAGCAACCCCCAGCACAATCCCGACGCCTACTTCGTGCAGCCAAAAATACGCGACAAAACCCAGGAAAACGGCAAAAGCGCAACCAATAACGCAGGACACCAGAACTTCCTTTATGATGGATTTTCCAAAAATTCCTTTGCGTAATTCGTTGGTTGCCAAGGCGCGCACTGTCACGGTTACCGTTTGCATGCCTGCATTGCCACCCATGGCAGCAACGATCACCATCAAGAATGACAGCGCTACTTTTTCCTTAATGGAAGATTCAAATTGGGCAATTACACTGGCAGCTATCAAAGTATTAATCAAGGTTACAAACAACCAACGTGACCGCCAATAGGCTGTTTTTGCGACAGGCGCATGAAAGTCAGATTCTCCCACACCAGACAGGTGCATGATGTCTTCTTCTGCTTCCTCCTCGATCACGTCGACTACGTCATCAACGGTGACCATACCGACAATGCGACCGCTATCATCAACAACAGGCGCAGATACCAAAGCATACCTTTGGAATAACCCGGCAACTTCTTCTTGGTCCATCGCCACTGGGATTGTCTTAATTTCCCCATCCATGATCTCGGAAATCTGAGTCTCAGGATCACGTTTCAAGATCTCATTAAGCGGGATGACTCCGATTGGGTGATGTTTAGGATCAACAACGAAAATGTTATAGAAAATATCAGGTAGATCAGAAGACTCTCTGATAAAAGCAATGGTTTCTGCCACTGTCCAAAAAGTTGGCGCCACAACGATCTCTCGTTGCATCAAACGTCCTGCACTGTCTTCCGGATAGGTCAGAACTTCTTCCAGAATCGCGCGTTCTTGCGCAGGAATCGCCTTCAGGACCTCGCGCTGGCTTTCCTGATCCATGTCTTCGATAACATAAATCGCATCATCTGAATCAAGCTCGGAAATCGCTGCCGCCAGGCTACCTGTACCGACTAGATCCAGAATTTCTTCTTTTAGCTGGTCTTCTAACTCGGTGTATACTTCTGGCTCGAGCTTGTCTTTGATGATTTCAACAAAGACCTTACGATCTTCAGGCGACAAGCGTCCGATCAGCTCGGCCACATCTGCCGCGTGCAAATCTTCAATTAAGGCAGCAAGAGTCTGTCGGTTGTTATCCTCTAATGCCTGTTTGACGTCCGAGACTAACTCTGGCGTGATGCCATACAAACCTTCCTGAGAAGTATGCTGTGGAGTTAGAGTCTCGTCCGTCATATGCTCACGCTACCTGAGATTGATTGGGATTACGAAAAGCACCATTATTCTGGATCTTCAGCTGGGCTTCAACCACTGCGATGGCTGCCATATTCACAATACTACGCACTGACGCAGAAGATGTAATAATATGTGCTGGCAGATCAAGGCCCAGCAAGATTGGACCAATTGATTGTCCTTCCCCAATGCACTTACTGAGGTTAAACGCGATATTTGCTGCGTCCATATTTGGCATCACCAACAGGTTCGCCTGCCCTTTAAGCTGTGACTTCGGGAATACTTGTTCACGCAATTTCTCTTCGAGCGCCGCATCAGCATGCATCTCGCCTTCCACCTCAAGCTCGGGCGCTAGTTGGCGGATATGTTGCAATGTTTGTTGCATTTTCTGGGCCGTTGGGAAACTGGTAGAGCCAAAATTAGAATGGCATAGCAAGGCTACCTTGGGCTCGAGGCCAAAGGACCGAACGTGCTCAGCCGCTTGAATGGCAATCTCTGCCAATTCTGTTGAGCTGGGGTCATAATTGACGTATGGATCACAGAAGAAAAAGTTTCCTTTACCTGTTATTAGCGCTGTCATAGAGGCAGCTGATCGCACACCAGGCTTAAGATCCAGTACCGGGATGATACTGTTCAGATGATCGCGGAAACGGCCAATTGGGCCCGCCAGCATCGCATCTGCTTGCTTCTTATGGACCATCAATGCCGCAATCACAGATGTATTCGTACGCACCACAATCTTTGCATAATCTGGCGAGACACCTTGACGCTCAAGCAGTGAATGATAGGTAGTCCAATAATCTTTATAGCGCGGATCATCTTGCGGATCGACCAGCTCGTAATCCTTGTCTTTCTTCAGGCGCAAGCCCAGAGACTTGATGCGATGTTTAACCACATCAGCACGCCCTATGATTATTGGGAAGGCCAAGCCTTCATCAACAATGATTTGAATTGCACGCAGCACGCGGAATTCTTCGCCATCGGCAAATACCAAGCGCTTCTTGTCTTGGGCAGCACGATCCAAAATAGGACGCATGACCATGCCGGACTTAAATACGAACTCGGCCAGTTTTTGGCGATAGGCAGAAAAATCTTCGATGGGGCGTGTTGCAACGCCAGTATCCATAGCAGCTTTCGCAACCGCTGAAGATAGTTCGACAATCAACCGCGGATCAAACGGCTTGGGAATGATGTATTCCGGACCAAATTGCAGATCTTCATCGCCATAAGCCGAGACCACAACATCAGATGCCTCTGCCTTTGCCAGTGCAGCCAGTGCACGAACACAGGCCATCTTCATTTCGTCGTTAATAGTGGTCGCACCAACATCCAGTGCTCCTCTGAAAATGAATGGGAAGCACAACACGTTATTCACCTGATTCGGAAAGTCAGAACGGCCAGTGGCAATAATCGCATCGGGGCGTTCCTTGCGCGCTTCATTTGGATCAACTTCTGGTGTTGGATTTGCCAGCGCCAGAATAATCGGTGACTTCGCCATCTTCTTCAATGACTTAGCTTTTAAGACATTACCAACGGAAAGT
>JBMYXZ010000002.1:22151-46603 GCA_049608925.1 Alphaproteobacteria bacterium
AAAGTCCCAGGAATATATCCGCACCGTCAATGGCATCCTCAAGAGTACGCGCACTGGTTTCCCGGGCGTACTTCTGTTTGAAAGGATCGTTGATGCCTTCTCGACCTTTATAAACAACGCCTTTGGCATCGCAAACTGTGATGTTTTCTTTTTTCAAGCCCAGATTGACCATCAGATCGAGACATGCAATCGCGGCAGCTCCAGCGCCGCTACAGGCCAGTTTGACCTTGCTAATATCTTTGTCAACAAGATCCAAACCATTTAAAACAGCAGAAGCGGAAATGATTGCTGTACCATGCTGATCGTCATGGAACACTGGTATTTTCATGCGCTTACGTAGTTTTTGTTCTACCTCAAAGCACTCAGGCGCCTTGATATCTTCTAGGTTAATGCCCCCAAAGGTAGGCTCTAAGCTTGCAATGATATCTACCAATTTATCTGGATCATTTTCGCTGACCTCGATATCAAAGACATCCAGCCCGGCGAACTTTTTAAACAGAACGCCCTTCCCTTCCATTACGGGTTTGGATGCTAGCGGGCCGATATTTCCCAACCCCAGAACTGCTGTGCCGTTTGTAATAACAGCTACCAGATTGGACCGCAGCGTCATGTTTGCGACTTCGTTTTCATCCTCAACGATCGCTTCACAAGCGGCAGCCACGCCAGGGGAATAGGCCAAAGCCAGATCACGCTGCGTTGCCAGCGGCTTGGTTGGTGTTACCGCAATTTTCCCGGGAGTCGGGTGCTTATGATAATGTAACGCACTTTGCTTCAGATCGTCTTTCATCTTTAGATACCTAGCTAGTCTTTCTGATTCTAGCTGGTAGCATAGCATAATTACATTCCGCAAAGGGTTTCTATCCACCTTGCAAAAAAACATCTCTACAGAGAGTGGACTTTTGGTCACAGAATAGTATGATATTTCTTTCTAGATTCGGCGAAAAAGTTATGACAAAATATTTAAATGTTTCTTGGGAAGATTTTCATTCAAACACTGCAAAACTGGCGGCACAGCTAAAGGAAAGCGACACGCAATGGGACGGTATCGTTGCCGTTACGCGCGGCGGGCTGATCCCCGCTGCAATCCTTGCGCATGAAATGGACATCAAATTAATTGATACGGTATGCGTTGCCAGTTATGACGACGACACTAAGTCACAGGGTGAATTAAATGTTCTAAAGTCAATCAACCAATCTGGTAAAAACCTGATTGTGGTCGACGACCTTGTGGACACTGGAAAAACACATCAAACGCTTGAGAAAATGCTACCAGAGGCCACCATGGCTGTTATATACGCCAAGCCCATGGGTAAACCCCGCGTAGATTATAGCGTTGAAGATGTCGACCAAGATTGTTGGATTGTCTTCCCCTGGGAAGAATCACCGGCGGCTTAATTCTGCAAGCACAAAAAAAATCATCGCTAACCTGCGATGATTTTTTTATGTCGTTTTATAGGTTTAAAGGATTACTTGTCTCTTCTGACGCAATAGCTGGCAACATCGGCAAACAGGTTTGTGTCTATACTATCTGGAACCCTGGCAAGGGCTGCTTTTGCTTGTTCAGTATATTCAGTCGCCTTTTCATACGACCTCTCGAATGCTCCTGTAGCATGCAAAATCTCTACCGCCTTTTCAAAGTCGCCCTCTTCTTGCTCGAGCTCATCCATAGTTTGGTCCCAGAAGCTTCTTTGCTCTTCAGTGCCAACCTCATAAGCGTATATGACAGGGAATGTCATTTTCCCTTCCACAAAGTCAACGCCCAATGGTTTACCCAGGATCTCCTGATTGGCAGTATAATCGAGCACATCATCTACCACCTGATACGCCATACCAAGATTCCAGCCAAAATCAACGAATGCCTGCTGCACGTCTTTTGGCTGGCCCGCAACCAAGGCGCCGATATGACATGCTGCGGCAAACAATTCAGCCGTCTTAGCAGAAATCACACTGGTGTATTGCGCATAGGTCTTAGAAGTATCTTGATTAGTGGTCAGCTGTAGCACTTCGCCCTCTACAATTGTCGAAGCAGCTTTTGACAGCACCCTTAGTACTTCTGGGTCGCCGTCTTCCACCATTAGTTCAAAAGACTTCGTGAACAAATAGTCTCCCACCAAAACAGTCGCCGGATTTCCCCAAATGATGTTGGCAGTTTCTTGACCGCGCCTGCAATCATTGTCATCAACAACATCATCGTGCAGCAAGGTTGCTGTATGGATAAACTCAATACAGGCCGACAATGCGATCTGTCTTTTGCTTGTGTCACCGCATGCTGCAGCTGTTGCCAGGGCCAATAATGGACGAATGCGCTTTCCACCTGCATTAATTAAGTGACCTGCAAGCTTTGGGATAACATCAATGGGATTTGCTAAGCGCTTGATAATCAGCTGATTTACGGCCGCCATGTCCTCTGAGACAAAATCCAACATGGCTTCAATAGGGTTACTTGATTGTTTTGGTAAGACTGATGGTTGCATTCACCTATAACCTTATAATACATTCTTTAGAGGGATTAGACACGGCCGCAGCCAAAAAAACAATGGTTAACTTTAAAAGACTTCGAGAAAATATGGTGAAATGCCAACTACAACCGAGCAAAATCACCAACAGCACTTTACTATGTGCCATGATGACTATTCCACGGGAAGACTTTGTGGGCGAGGACGTCAAGCCATTGGCATATTTCGATGATGATGTGGTTCGGGGCCCAGAAAATTATCGCGCCCTATTGCAACCAATTGTGCTGGCCAGATTAGTGCAAGCTTTAGACATTCAGCCCCACGAAAAAGTACTGGTTGTTGGGTGTGGTGACGGATATACAACGGCGGTGGTCTCCTACTTAGCCCAATCTGTCTGGGCAATAGACGATAACAAAGAGGCACTCGCAACTGTGAAAAGGCTGCTAGCCGCGAATGAAGCGGACTCCGTGACCGTAGAATATGGCAGCCTGGTTGCAGGAAACTCCAGCCACGCGCCTTATGACAAAATATTAATTAATGGCAGCATTGATACCGTTCCCGCCGCACTGTTGGAGCAAGTGTCTTGCGGAGGGGCAATTGGGTATATCAAAAACTGCTCGAGAGATAAGCAACAAATATGTATCCTCGAAAAACATAGAAAAACCCATACGGAAAAACCTATCTGGGAAGCTTTTGCGCACAATCTCAATGGTTTTGACGGAAACTAGGCAGAAATTATGAACCCGAACGACCAAATAACTGTTGATGAACTTGCAACCCTGATGAACTCCGACGAAGCCTTTGTGCTGCTTGATGTGCGCACTCCAGGGGAACTGGATGTAGCAAAAATACATCCCTACGTGAATATTCCATTGCAAAATTTAGAAGATAACCTTGACCAACTCTCAAAAAATGACAAAATTAGAACATTATGCCACCATGGGGTTCGTAGCCTAAATGCTATGGCAATTTTGCGCAGTCACGGATATAGTGATGTGAAAAGTGTCCATGGCGGTATTGATGCTTGGTCACTGACTATCGATACCAGTGTCAAAAGATACTAATAGAAAAGGTAAGGAAACCATTATGAATAGCCGAAGTTTAGTTTTGAATGTTTTATTTTTGTCAGGCTTACTCTATGGAACATCAGCTGTTGCAGCAGAAACCGCAAACCGCGATGCCGCCAAAGCCTCATTCATAGAAGCCCTAGTTGGTGCCTATCACAGCAACAGTGAACTGCGCGCCAAGGTTTATGAGCAGCGCTCTCGTCACGAGCGTGTACCGCAAGCACTTGCTGGGTTTCGCCCTAATGTGACAGTTAGTGCTGAAACAGGCAGACGTCATGTTGAAAACCAGAACATCACTGGGCCTCCAGCTCTGAAAGCCACACGCTCTAAGCTTCGTAGCCGTTTCAACCACGAGCCAACATCTGCAACGGCTCAAGTCGAGCAAAACATCTTCTCAGGTGGTCGCGACGTGGCCCAGCTTGCCTCGGCGGAGCACTTTGTTAATGCAGGTTATTATGACTTTCGCAATCAAGAACAACGCACCCTGCTGGACGCTGTCAGAGCCTACATGGATGTGGTCCTAGGCATTTCCTCTGTTGCTTTTAACGAAAGCAACGTGACCTTCTTGAAGTCTCAGGTTGACCTTGTCCGCGCCGAAGCTGCCGTTGGCGAAAAGACTTTAACAGATATTTCCGAAGCAGAATCTCGCTTGGCTCAAGGCGAGGCAACATTAAGTGACGCCAAAAAGAATTTAGAGCGCGCTCGTGCGACCTTTAAAAAAGTGATTGGCTTTGAAGCTGGGAATATTGAAATCCCCGATGCCGCAGATAATTTGCCTGCATCTGTTGAAGAGAGTGTACAACTAGCGCAGAAAAACAATCCACAGGTGTTGCAAGCAAAGTATTCTCACAGGCAGGCCAAAAAAGATGTGGATGCAACCAGCGCCCAGCTATTGCCTCGAGTTGATGTAATTGCAGACGCCAGCCGCAGTCTTGAAAGCTCTAGCCCATCTGACCGTGCTAATACAGCTTCTGCCAGGGTGCGACTGACTGTGCCGCTGTATCAGCGTGGAAGCGTCTATTCTCAAACACGTGAACGCTCACAACAGGCGTCTCAAGCACGTCACAATCTTGACCAAGCCATCAAGACCGCGATCGAAGCGGCCATTGCAGCCTGGGAAGAACGACTTGCTGCGCAAGAAAAAGTCAAAGGCTTCCGCGCACAGGTTAAATTTGCCACAACCAGCCGAGACAAAACTGTTCTGGAAGTTGAAGTTGGTGAAAAGTCATTCTTCGAGGTTTTACAGAAGCAGTCTAACCTGCTGGAAGCTCAGCTGAACCTAGCACAAGCCGAACGCGACCTAGTTGTTGCGGAATATGGAATCTTGCAGGCTGTCGGTCGCCTGACTGCCAAAGATCTTGGTTTGAATGTCAATATGTATGACATTGACGGGCATTACAATGAGGTCCGCAACCAATGGTTGGGATTTGGTGATGATCTAGCAGATTGGGATATGGGAGAGGACAAAGCGAATGTCTACTAAACCTGCGCCGTCGGAAGAATCGATGAACCAAATTTTGGCCTCGATACGCAAGATCATTTCTGAAGATCTTGACAACGTCGAGCAAGAAAGTTCGACAACATCGCAAGTTTTACCATTTCATAAGCCTTCCGCTGTATCATCAGAACAGACACAGACCGATCCTGATGTGCTTGATTTGACAGACATGCTGGATCAGCAAGGGAATGTGGTCAGCTTAACACCTTACAGGGAGGATATTATGGCTGAAGACAAAAAAGCTGAAGCTACTGAAGCCGAGGCAGAAGTTAAAGCTGAGGAGACCTCAGCTGAAGACGCCACAATTGAAGACGTAAAAGCCGCAGAGGTTAAACCAGCAGATGATGACGAGGAACCTCTTGAACTTACTGATTCTGATGTAACTGATTCAGCAGATGCTTTAAAGGAACTAGCCGCAGAAGCTGAGTCGTCTGCTACGGCAACAGATGACGAGGCTCCCGCAGCGGACGTTTTCAACGAGTCTATAATGTCTCCTGAAACAGTTGCCGAATCCGCAGAGGCTTTTGCCAACCTAACTAAGCTGAATGATCGGATGAAAGAATCCATCACAAATGAAGCTTTTGGCAAGATGACCGTGGATGACATGATGCGCGAGATCATGCGCCCAATCTTGAAAGATTGGCTGGATGCGCACCTACCATCACTGGTAAAATGGCTGGTTGCAGAACAGATCGAGAAACTTGTAAAAGAGCAGAATGATCGCCTGGCTTCCTAAAAACTTCAACAATATAGTCGAGTAGTAATGTTAGATAAACGTTTTGAACCCAGTAAAGTAGAGTCGTCCATATACACATTTTGGGAAGGGTCTGGTGCTTTCACACCTGACCTAGACGGCTCTAAGCCTACCTATACCATCATGATGCCACCGCCAAACGTAACAGGCAGCCTACACATAGGCCACGCCCTGAACCATACGCTGCAGGATATTATCGTCAGGTACAAACGTATGCAGGGGTTTGACGTCCTGTGGCAGCCTGGTACAGATCATGCTGGTATTGCGACTCAAAGCGTTGTTGAAAAACAAATGGATGGCGAGGGATTGTCTCGGCACGACCTTGGTCGCGAGAAGTTCTTAGAACGCGTGTGGGATTGGAAAGCGCACAGCGGCGGCACAATCGTCCGCCAGCTCCGCTGTTTGGGCGTTTCGCCGGACTGGACACGTGAACGGTTTACCATGGATGAAGGTCTAAATTTTGCCGTGCGCAAAGTCTTTGTTCAGCTGTTTAAAGATGGATTGATCTTCCGTGACAAGCGCCTGGTTAACTGGGACCCACACTTGCAAACTGCTATTTCGGATGTTGAGGTTAAAAACGAAGATCGCAACAGCCACATGTGGCATTTCAAATACCCACTGGAAGATGGCAGCGATACCATTACGATTGCAACCACGCGCCCAGAGACAATGCTGGGAGACACTGCCGTTGCAGTCCACCCCGAAGACAAAAGATACCAGCACTTGGTTGGAAAGAACATTCGCCTACCGTTGGCTGACCGCCTAATTCCAATCATTGCAGATGAATATTCGGATCCTGAAAAAGGCACCGGCGCAGTGAAAATCACACCCGCGCATGACTTTAATGACTTTGACGTAGGTCGTCGCCATAACCTGGAGATGATCAACATTCTTGACAGCTCTGCCAAACTTAATGACGCTGTGCCAAAAAAATATCAAGGAATGGATCGCTTTGCTGCCCGCAAAAAGATTGTCGAAGATATGGACGCCGCCGATCTTCTGGTAATGATCGAAGATATTCAAAATACAGTTCCAATTGGTGAGCGTTCCGGCGTCGTTGTTGAACCTTGGCTGACTGATCAGTGGTTTGTGGACGCCAAAGTACTTGCTGAGCCTGCATTGGAAGCCGTTAAATCTGGCAAAACAAAATTTATCCCGGGCAACTGGTCAAAGACTTACTATAACTGGCTTGAAGATATTCAACCCTGGTGTATTTCGCGGCAATTATGGTGGGGGCACCGCATCCCCGCTTGGTACGGCCCGGATAATCATATCTTTGTCGCCATGGATGAGGACGATGCAAAAGCACAAGCCCGCGAGAGATACGGTTCCGACATGGAACTGCGCCAGGATGAAGACGTTCTGGATACATGGTTTTCATCTGCTCTATGGCCATTTTCTACCCTCGGGTGGCCGGAAGAAACGAAGGAGCTTAATGCTTGCTATCCTGGTGATCTGTTAATCACCGGACATGACATTATTTTCTTCTGGGTTGCCCGCATGATGATGATGGGACTGTATTTCAAGCAGGATATTCCTTTTTCAGACGTATACATCACAGCTCTTGTTCGCGACTCTAAAGGCCAAAAGATGTCTAAGTCAAAGGGTAACGTTATTGATCCGCTGGACTTTTTGGAAGACTATGGTGCTGATGCTCTGCGTTTTTCTTTATCGGCACTGGCTGGGCCAGGACGTAGCGTTAACTTCTCCAAGGAGCAAGTGGAAGGCTATCGTAACTTTACCACCAAGATTTGGAATGCCTTTCGTTTTTGTGAGCATAACGGCGCTTCCTATAACCCTGATTTCAACCCAGACAGCTGCCAAAATCCTATCAACCAGTGGATGGTCAGCGGAGTTTATGCGCTTGGTAAAAAGGTTGCTCAACATCTGGCAGACTATCGTTATGATGAAGCCAGCCTGGCGTTGTATCACTTTGTCTGGGGAACCTTCTGCGATTGGTATGTCGAGCTGATCAAACCTATTCTGCAGTCGGAAGATGCTGGCGAACGTGATGAAACGCGACAAGCTGCTATGTGGGGGCTGGTGCAGATCTTGCACTTGTTACACCCATTCATGCCGTTTATCACGGAAGAACTCTGGCAGCATGTGACCGAGGGTAAAGCAGGGTTGCTGATGACTGCGCGTTGGCCAGCCTATGCGACAATAGATGCTGATATAGCAGTTGACGAAAAAGCTCTGGAAGAAGTTGAATGGGCCATCCAGCTGATCAGTGAAATCCGCACGACCAGGTCAGAGCTGAATATCCCAGCAGGTAGCAAACTGAATATGTTCATTGCTGAAATGCCGGATGCTTTTCAGTCGTATCTTCAGGACTTACAACCGATTATCGAGCGCATGGCACGCCTGGCCGAAATTCACCCTGCCCCCTCTGAAATACCGGACGGTACCGTTCAGATCGTCGTCAGTGAAACATCAGTGATGCTCGATGTTGGTGGATCAATCAACATCGAGGAAGAGCGCAAACGCTTAGAATCATCCCTTGCTGATGTAAACAGCGAGCTGATAAAATTAGACAAAAAGTTGTCGCAACAAGACTTTTTGGATAAGGCACCAGCTGATATCATTGCCAAGAATAAAGCAAGGCGGGAAGAAGCCGCTGCTGCAGTGCAAAAGCTAGAGTCAGCATTAAGGCAAATTTCAGGGGCGTAAGCTGCTTGCTAAGCAACGGGATATGGAACATGATGAAAATACTGACGCTTTTGATTTGCTGTATATGTTTTGAGGCAACTGCAAGCGATATCCAGGATACCAGACAACCAAAACATATGACGATATCAATGATTTCTGAATTTGCTGATTATGTGGGAAAAGTTCGCAAGGAAAATTCCTCTATCCCAGGTGCTAACTTCTGGGTACTCATAGATCTGTGTGAATTTACCGCACATATGGGCCAAACAACCCCCATGAACGGGCGAAAAACTATCGAGGCTTTGAACGAAATAAAAGACATGAAAATTGTCATGCTATACCTAACTGCCCGTACGTATGATGAGAAAGTCTGCGAGAATGAGTCAGCAGAGATTAACTCCAAAATATGTGACGTAAGCGACCGTACCATTACGGGAGTTGAGATGGAAAGCCTGGTCAACGGGGTCTTATACTGCGGCTTCAAAAAAAAGCCTGTGATGCTTATGGAACTTATAGGCAAGCTCGAGGAGGAGAAAAAACCCAAATGTATTGTATTCGGTGATGATGCAAAGATACATATAGAAGACTTTCAAAAGCATACGTTAGGCAAAATCTCCTATCTAGCGCATATGCCTGTGGTACCGAAAACTTACTAAAAATTTATGATGTATCAGTGATGGGGTTTAATCTTAAAGAAATCTTTTCAGTGCAACAGCTTTTCCGGAACCTGTTTTAAAATATTTTTCCAATGCTAATGCTTTTTCCTTGGTTTCAACTGCAATATAACTTTTCAGCTTCGCAGGTAAAAAACTCTTAGTGGCTTGTACTTGGCCATCATTATGCGCGTTAATTCGTTGTTTTAGGCTACTGCTAAAACCTACGTAAATATTGTTATTTGATAATTCTAGAAAATATACGTAATACATACTTTCAACAACAGCCTCCCTACGCCTTTAAAAAGGCTTCGGGAGACACTCCTAGTTCTACCTCGCTTCTGGCTTGCCGCCCATAGTTAGACCTGTCTAACGAAGCTTTAGCGTAGTTCGACCTGTCTAACGAAGCTTTAGCGTAGTTCGACCTGTCTAACGAAGCTTTAGCGTAGTTAGAAGAATGTAGGCTCTTACAAAAAAAGAGGTCATACTTTCAACAACAGCCTCCCTACGCCTTTAAAAAGGCTTCAGGAGACACTCCTAGTTCTACCTCACTTCTGGCTTGCCGCCCGAAGTTCGCAGAACGTAGGGTGGCGGAGAGAGAGGGATTCGAACCCTCGATACGGGTTACCCCGTATAACGATTTAGCAAACCGTCGCCTTCAGCCACTCGGCCACCTCTCCGGAAAGGACATAGGGATAAGTACCTTAACTTACCCCTACCTGTCAATAACTAGCACACCTAAAAAACTGGTATTTGCATGCCTTATCACCCCCTGCATCATTGCAGGGGGTAACTTGCCTACCTTTCTTTCAGCCATTTTTTGGCAGCTTCACTAACACGATCATCTTCTAGGGCCACTGCAACCAGCTCTTTTTTGGGCTGCTCATAGTCACCGTACATTTCGTGAAGAATCTGCTGCCATGCTTACCTTGCTTCATACCCTTTTCCCGAAGCGTTTTTTTCAAGTTCGCACGTTCATCACCATAAAGCCCGCCAATTAGATCATTGACCTTAAGTGCTATCTCAATACCCAGATCACTTTTGTCCTCCTGAAAGCTACCCTGGGGTATATAGCAGCTATAGGGTCAAGAAATAATTTCAACAAACATTTCCTAAGTCACCCAAAACCATTGCCAATCATGATAACAGATATTATAATATACACAATATCCGTTATATAGGATTTATAGATACTATTATGTCTTTTGAGATAAAGTCGCCGCATGATGTTGCCCAGGAACTAGCAACCCGCATGCGCGCACTAAGGCTTAACCGCAACTGGAGCCAAATGACACTTTCGAAAAGATCAGGTGTCAGTTATGGGACGTTGAAAAAGTTTGAAGCTAGCGGCAAAATATCTCTCGAGTCCTTTTTAAAATTGGCGTTCGCCCTGGATATCCTGAAAGAGTTCAATAATATCTTTCAGCCATCTGATGATAAATTACCGGACACACTGGATGAATTGCTTGTGGATAATACTAGGAAAAGAGGTCAGGAATGAGGTTTGAGCCCACACAAATAGTTTCTGTTTTCTATCAACCTGACAAACAAAAAATCCCAGTGGGACGGCTGGCTCTGAAATCTCGCAAGCTTTACTTCGAATATGATTCTGGCTTTGTCGATTCTGGGATCCAGCTTTCACCCTTTAAATTACCTTTGGGACCAGGTGTTATAGCGTCTCAAGATCATACTTTTGATTGTTTGTTTGGCGTATTCAACGACAGTCTCCCGGATGGATGGGGGCGTCTACTGTTGGATCGTAATTTGATCAAACATAATATCAACCCCGGTACTCTTTCTGTACTCGACAGGCTGTGCTTTGTTGGCAGCAATGGCATGGGGGCTCTTGTTTATGAACCTGAGCAAGAAACCTCGCAACCTAACAACACCCTTGATCTAGATCAAATAGCTGCAGAAATTGCATTGTTTCAAAAAAATGATGATACACAGTACATCGAAGATTTGTTGCAGCTTGGGGGCTCATCTGCCGGCGCAAGACCCAAAGTATTAGTTAATATTGACAATGAAGAATGGCTGGTGAAATTCCGATCTACTAACGATCCCATTGATATCGGCGCTATCGAATTTGCCTATTACATGATGGCATGCGAAGCGGGACTTGAAACACCAACAGCTAAATTGTTTCCCGCAAAAGCAGGTCCTGGCTACTATGGTTGCAAGAGATTTGATCGATCACAATCAGCCAGAACGCACATGCATTCTACCAGCGGCTTACTGCATGCCGACCATAGGCTCCCAAGCCTTGACTATGAAACTATCTTAAAAGCTTCGCTGCATGTGACAAAGAATATGCAGGAATGCCTGAAGCAATTTAGACACTGTGTCTTCAATGTTCTCAGTCACAATCGTGATGATCATAGCAAAAACTTTTCATTGCTGATGGACCAACATGGTGTGTGGAAGATATCTCCAGCTTACGATCTGACTTTCTCCTCGGGGCCAAGTGGCGAACACTGTACAATGATCATGGGTGAAGGCAGACATCCTGGCAAAGAGCACTTATTAGCCCTGGCGGAGACTTGCAGTATCAAATTAACTGATGCAATAGCCATAATTGAAGAAGTTATGGCAGCCGTTGCAAAATGGGATCATTTTGCTAGCGATGCAGGTGTTTCGGCCGACAGCAAAAAAATGATTGCAGGCGAGCTTGATAAAATAGCTGCAGATTACTTTTAGCCCCAGGACCAACTATGCTTGAAAAATAAGCGCGTCTTCCATACAATCAAGGCATGAATTCATACAGACGACGCACCAGATCATCCGTCAATTTATGGCCGGGCTTTGTAGATGCATTATCTTCTTTGTTGATGATTATCATCTTTGTCCTGATGGTCTTTATGGTGGCTCAGTATTACCTGGGAGACCTCGTGCAAGGGCAGGACAAAGCCCTGGGGTCATTGCGCGTTCGCATTTCAGAGCTGGCGCACACCTTGGGCATTGAAACGCACGTAAAGAAAGAACTGCAAGGCCGGCTGGCGCAAATCGAAGCTGATCGCACCAGGCTGAATGCCCGCCTGAATCTTACGTCACGGCAGTTGCTGGATGCCAAAATGCTGCAGGCCAATACCGAAGCGCAGATCGTGCAGCTTAATGATCAACTGCAACGCCTGAACACGGCTTTGGGTGTATCGCAGGAAGCACTTGAGCAGAAACAAGTCGAAATTGACACACTTGGCACCCAGCTGAATGAAGCGCTGACCAAGAAGGTTGAAGACCTTAGCCGCTTCAGGTCGGAATTCTTTGGATTGCTACGCGAAGCCATCGGCGCACGTGACGATATCCAGGTTGTCGGTGATCGCTTTGTCTTCCAATCAGAAGTCTTATTTGCATCGGGCTCGGCCAGCCTGGGGACAGAAGGAAAACAGCAACTGAAAAAGCTTGCGGCAACACTGCAGGAACTCTCGGAAAAGTTTCCAGAAGAAGTTGACTGGATTCTGCGCATCGACGGGCATACGGACAACAAACCCATACGTACAGCACGATTTAAATCTAACTGGGAACTCTCTTTCAACCGAGCTCTTTCTGTTGTACAGTTTCTGGCCAAGCAAGGCGTTCCACAGTTCCGCTTAGCAGCAACAGGTTTTGGAGAATTTCAACCTATAGATCAACAAGATCTGGGTAAAAATCGCCGAATTGAATTACGATTAGATCAAAGATAATTATTGAGGATACATCATGAAATTAAGCCGTCGGGTCAAAAACATTTTAGCGAACTACGAGAGCGACTGCCCGGGCACGAAGACAAATTTGGCGCGGATGCTAACGCACGGCAAGCTTTCAAACACGGGCAATATGATTATCCTGCCTGTTGACCAGGGCTTTGAACACGGGCCAGGCAGAAGTTTTTCCATGAACCCGGAAGCCTATGATCCGCACTATCACTTCCAGTTAGCGGTTGATGCTGGCCTATCAGCCTTTGCTGCCCCTCTGGGATTGCTAGAAGCAGGTGCAGATACTTTTGCAGGCGCTATCCCAACAATTTTGAAAATCAACAACTCGAACACCCTGATTGCCTCAGCTGACCAAGCGGTGACTGGATCGGTTCAGGATGCACTGCGTCTAGGGTGCTCAGCAATTGGTTTTACAATTTATCCAGGCTCTGATCATACTCTAGACCTGTATGAAGAAGTTCGCCAGCTAGCCGAAGAGGCCAAAGCATGCGGCCTTGCAGTGGTAATATGGTCTTATCCGCGTGGCAATATGTCAAAAGAAGGCGAGACCAGCATAAACGTTATTTCGTATGCTGCCCATATGGCTGCACTGCTGGGAGCACACATCATAAAAGTGAAACTGCCATCGGCTTATATAGAAGACGATGTCACCAAGCCAGCATATATCGAAAACGCCATTCCGGTTAAAACGCAACAAGAGCGCGTCGCCCACGTGGTAGAATCTTGCTTCAAAGGTCGTCGCATGGTTGTGTTTTCTGGCGGATCAACCAAAAGCGATGCAGATGTCATGGAAGACGCTCGGGCGATCCGCGACGGAGGTGGCAATGGCTCGATCATTGGACGTAATTGCTTCCAGAGACCGCGCGAACAAGCCCTGGAATTATTGTCTAACCTGACAAGCGTCTACAAAGGCCGGTAAGAACAGTTAAATATCGCCCCTCGCAGACTCTGACGCTCCGTGACTTGTTCACGGAGCGTCAGAGTGTGGGGTAGAAGGATGAGAAAGCTCTGAAACACCAAGCTCTTCCCTCCAGCATAATTTATCACGGGCACATATAAAGTGCACCCAAGAAAAAAGGTTAAACAACCGCTGTTTTGACTTGAGGTTCTTCGAACTCTTTATTTACGCGCGACTGGATCGAATCCAATACTTGATGGTTCGTCATATCTAGCTGCAAGGGCGTCACCGTAATGTACCCTTCATTTGACGCCCATAAATCTGTATTGTGCCTTGGATGCTCGTCTTCGCGCAGCACGCCAACCCAGTAATACGGAACGCCACGTGGATCAACACACTCGATCATATTGCTAAGCTCGCTGCGACGGCCATGCGGCACCATTTTAATACCCTTAACCTGATCAGCCGGCACGTGGGGGAAATTCACATTCATCAGCGTGTTGCTTGGCCATGTTTCTGCCAGCAACCCGCGGATAACTTGCACAGCATATTGCTCGCAAACGGACCAATCTACAGGGTAGGATTCTTTGGTTACTTGCGACATTGCAATGGAAGGAACACCATAAAGGGCGCCCTGGAAAGTTGCCCCTATAGTCCCTGAGCAGGTCATACTTTCACCAAGATTTTCACCCGAGTTGATACCTGAAAGAATCAAGTCAGGACGGCGATCTTCGAATATTTTCTCCATGGCAATGATAACGCAATCTGTTGGCGTACCGTTAACAGCAAATCTGTTATCTGCAACCTGCCTTAAGCGCAATGGATCACGATAGGTCAGTGCATGGCCCGTACCGCTTTGCTCTTCCTGGGGGGCAACAACCCACACATCATCGCTTAGCTGGCGCGCAATGCTTTCCAGTACTTTGATCCCGGGGGCGCGCACACCATCATCATTGGTGACTAATATTCTCATTTGATCTTTCATAGAGTCGTTGCTCCATTCATATATGGGACGAGTGCTTCTGGTATTCTTACCGAGCCGTCCTCTTGTTGATAGTTCTCAATGATCGCAATCAAAGTTCGCCCTACAGCCAGGCCTGAACCGTTTAATGTATGCACCAGTTCTGGCTTGCCCTTGGTATCCCCTGTTGCACGAAAGCGTGCCGCCATGCGTCGAGATTGATAGTCCCAGCAGTTCGACACACTTGATATCTCGCGATACGTGTTTTCCGATGGCACCCAAACCTCCAGATCAAAAGTCTTGCTTGATTGCGGCCCCATGTCACCTGTACATAGTAGCATGACTCGGTAGGCAATATCGAGACGCTTCAAAATTTCTTCTGCGGCTCCCAGCATGCGCTGATGTTCTTCCTCAGATTTTTCCGGAGTCGTCACAGCAACCATTTCGACTTTGCTGAACTGATGCTGACGGATCATACCGCGTGTATCACGCCCTGCAGAGCCAGCTTCTGAACGGAAGCATGGTGTAAAAGCAACAAAGCGCTTGGGCAGCTCAGCAGCATCCATAATAGATTCGCGCACCAAGTTAGTAAGAGGCACTTCGGCTGTGGGAATCAAGGAATAGCCATTGTCTGTGTTAAAAGCATCCTCCATGAACTTTGGATACAGCCCAGCGCCATACATCGCATCTTCTCGCACCAGAAATGGTGGAGAAATTTCCGTCATCCCATATTCTTGCGTATGAATATCGATCATAAAGGCTGCCAAGGCGCGCTCTAGCCGTGCAAGATTCTTTTTCAACACAACAAAACGTGCACCCGATATCTTAGCGGCAATTTCAAAATCCATCATGCCTAGGTCCTCACCCAAATCATAATGCGCCTTGGGTTCAAAGCTAAAAGAAGGTGGTGTGCCTACTTGACGGATCAACTCGTTATCATTTTCATCTTCCCCAACAGGCACAGAAGGCTGCGGCGTATTCGGCAAACCAGCCAAAATCGTCTGCATCTTTTCCTTCAAAGTTGTTTCATCTTGTTCAAGCTGAGGGATCTGTTCTTTAATAGAGTTTGCCCGCTCCATATGTGGTGTCGCATCATCGCCGTTGCGCTTGGCATTGCCGATCTCTTTGGCAACAGTGTTGCGCTCTTGCTGCAACTGCTGCAGTTTTGTCTGGATTTCTCGGTGATGGATGTCCATATCAAGTAGCATCGACGAAACCGGCTCAATCCCACGATTTTTTAGCGCGGCATCTATCGCATCTGGGTTTTGGCGAATTTCCTTGATATCAATCACTCTTTAATCTCCTGTAACTTTTCTTTTGGTTTTGTGCCCAGCATCTTTACCAGCACAATAGATCCTTCGTACAACATATATAGCGGCAATGCTAGCCCCAGCATACTAAGGACATCAGGTGGTGTCAGAAACGCTGAGGCGATCATAATCATCAAAAAGGCGTATTTTCGAATGCGCACCAGTGTATCAGCATTCACCAAGCCTGCACGCGCCGACAATACCAACGCAACGGGCAGCTGAAAGCTGATGCCAAACGCCAGCAGCAATTGCATAACCAATGACAAGTATTCCTGAACTCGAGCTTCCAGTTGGATTGCCAGCATCCCACCTGAGCCGGGCATTTCAAACTGCAAAAAGAACTTCCAAGCAGCTGGTATAATTGCATAATAGGCAAAACACGCCCCAGATACAAACAGTACAGGCGTTGCAACGATAAACGGAAAGTATGCGCGCTTTTCCTCTTTATACAGGCCTGGCGCTATAAACCGCCATATTTGCAACAAGAAAAATGGCAACGAGATAAAGCTAGCTGCGAAGAAAGCTACTTTCAGATATGTGACAAAAGCTTCTGGCAGGCCCGTGTAAATTAACCGCCGACCTTCCTGACCATCAAATGCAGAGGCTAAAGGTTGCACCAGCCATGTGAAAATCTGTTCTGAGAAGGCATAGGCTAGAAGAAACGAAGCAAAGAACAGCACCGCTACATATAACAACCGGTTTCGCAGTTCGATCAAATGCTCGACTAAAGGCTGTTGATCTTCTTCAACACCGTCGAATGGTTGGTATGGTTCAGGTACTGTGTTTGTCATCAGCTGAACTTTCTTGCGCAGAAGACTTCATGATGTCTTCACGCTCTGCTTCGAAAACCAAATCATCCAGATGTTCGCGATAGTGGCTGGTAATGCGGCGCACTTTGTACACCCAACGGCCTAGAGTACGCATGACAACAGGCAGCTCCTTCGGCCCCAACAATATCAAGGCCGCCATGACAATAATCAGGAATTCTCCCCAGCTGCCAAGATCAAACATTTATTTTGAGGGCCCCTCTTCGTCGTTCATGCCCTTCTTAAAAGACTTTAAGCCTTTCCCAAGATCTCCCATGACTTTTGGCAGCTTTCCAGCACCAAAAATAACGAAGACAATAACTAGGATTATTAATACTTGTCCGAGCCCAAGACTCATTTGCTTCTCCACAACATAATATTTCACCCTCAACAATAGGCGATATAGGGCTTTTTGTCAAAGAAATCGGCATCCTGCAAGCCGAGCCATGACTTTCATACATAATAGTTATAGCCAAACAAGTATTTTATTACAGCAAAAACATGACAATATAATCATCGTTAATTGTTTTTATTATTATTATTTTTGGAGTTTTTTATGATTAGACGATTATTTTTATTATCCCTAGTAGGTGCATCTTTAACAGCAAGCGTTGATGCGTCGGTATACGTTAAGGGCCAACTTGACCAGACATCAATTCAGGCTGTTAAAAAGATTGCTTGCAGCAATAAGGACCTGCAGGAACTGCTGAATAATCCAGGAAATGGCACCAAGGTCCTCTGTGACTACGAATTACATATTACCATGAAGTCATTTCCATCCCAGGTAATTGGCAATGATTTATGGGGTGGCGATAGCAATAAACGAAAATATCGCGATTTATATGTTGCGCCAAGGATCGAAAGAATGTCTAAAGCTGCTGCACGTGTTAAATTCAACATTGCAAAAGCAAGCTTGTTTGGTGGAAAACGCAAGAAGCACGTCGTTCTTGAGCTTGAGCCCGTATTTCCTAGTGATCTGGCTAGTTCAGACAGAAACTACTTGCGTAAGCACGTTTTGCAACAAAGACCTCACATTTCACTGATGAGCGTTAAAGCAAGCAACCCAGTGGAAAAGAAGCGCGCAGAGATATACTTAAATAAGGTCAATGAATGGATTAACCACCAAAAGTCATGTGACAGGATGAAGGCTATCAGCCTCAGCAAATTTGTTGGAGAAGTACAGCACAGCCAACCATTCTTTTCAGCAAAGGTTCAATAACCCCCATAAGCAGCTTATGCATTATTGTATAAGCTGCTGCCTTTTATGGAATTATTCCCCCTGACCGGAAATCTGTGCCTTCACTTCGCCATCTGCAAAGGTAAGCAAAACATCTTTCTGCAGACCTGCTGCTTTGCTGCCAACAACTGGCTTACCTTTTGCGTCTTTAACCACAGCATATCCACGCTCTAGTGTGCGCTGATAGGAATAACTTTCCAGTAACTGACCATAAGAAGTGAAGCGCTGCTGCCTTGACTGCAAATAAATCTTCCAATGAGTGTCCAACTGTCCGGATGTATGCCCAAGTTGCAGACGACTAGCTTCTATTGCATCACTGGGGCGCCGCACACGTGATACAAGCTGCTGAACCTTGTGATTTCTAACCTGCAGATAGTGCAAAAATCCAACACGCACGCGGTCAAGGCCTTCATCAAGGCGCTGCATACTGCGCTCAAGAACCTGCCTAACATCTGGCACACCGCGCGACAATGCCCGAATGTAATCGCGGCGGGCTGAAACCATTCTGCCCCAGCTGGTAAACATTCGGTTGCCACGATCCTGCACGGCCATCATCAAATCAGCCCGGACAGGCACTGCCATTTCCGCTGCAGCTGTTGGCGTGGGGGCTCTACGGTCAGACGCATAATCAATCAACGTTGTGTCGGTTTCGTGTCCAACAGCCGAGATAATCGGGATAAAGCTTTGAGCGGTTGCACGCACCACAACCTCTTCATTAAAGGCCCACAAATCTTCCAAACTCCCCCCTCCTCGGCCAACGATCAGCACGTCTGGCCTGGGTGTGGGACCGTTCTTTGGCAGGGTATTGAAGCCGGATATTGCCTCGGCAATTTGCTTGGCTGCGCCCTCGCCCTGAACCAATACTGGCCATAACAATACACGGCGTGGAAAGCGATCTTGCATACGGTGCAAAATATCCTTAATAACAGCCCCCGTGGGAGACGTCACAATACCAATAACCTCTGGCAGAAATGGTAGCGGCACTTTGCGCTCGGGGGCGAACAAGCCTTCTGATGCCAGCTTGCGCTTACGATCCTCTAGCAGCTTCAGAAGCGCTCCCTGGCCGGCGACTTCTATAGATTCGACAACAATTTGGTATTTCGAACGCCCGGGATAGGTTGTCAGGCGACCGGTCGCAATGACTTCCATGCCATCTTCCGGACGTACTGTTTGTTTAGCCAGTTGCCCGCGCCAGCATACACCATCAATTACCGCCCTATCATCTTTCAGGGCAAAATACGCATGACCAGAGGTATGAACCTTCAGACCAGAAATTTCTCCGCGAATATATACACGGCTAAAAGCCTCTTCCACAGTACGCTGCAGGCGTCCTGATATGTCAGAAACAGAAAAAATTTCCCGCTTATCTTCCATTTGGGTATTGCTGGAATCGTTCATAAGCTCTAGATTAGATTGCAATTGTGTCATCGGCTCCGATATAATGGTGTATCGCTTGCCAAACAGAGTAACTAACTTCGAATGAATTATAAAAGCTTTTTTTCTGCGTCTTTGGACGAAATGAAACAACAGGGGCGCTATCGTTACTTCGCCAACCTCCAGCGCAAATGCGGTGATTTTCCGCGCGCCGTAAATGGCGACCAGGAAAACCAGCAAGATGTAACTGTTTGGTGCAGCAATGACTACTTGGGAATGGGGCAGCACCCAAAAGTGCTGCAGGCCATGAAAGATGCTATCGACACCTATGGTGCTGGTGCAGGCGGCACTCGCAATATTTCAGGCACGACCTGCCTGCATGTGGAGCTCGAGCGAGAAATCGCCAAAGTGCATGGCAAAGAAGCTGCGCTTATCTTTACCTCTGGTTATGTGGCAAATGAAGCGGCCCTATCGACACTTGGAAGCAAACTTCCTGACTGCGTCATCTTTTCTGACCAGAACAATCACGCCTCTATGGTGCACGGCATCCGCTCCAGCAGAGCACCCAAGCATATTTTCAAGCATTCCGATCCAGAAGATCTCGAACGGCTTTTAAAGCAGCACCCGAAAGATCAGGCAAAAATCGTTGCCTTCGAGTCCATATACTCTATGGAAGGGGATATTGCACCGGTCGAAGAATTCGTGGAACTGTGCGAAGAATACAATGCCATCAGCTATATCGATGAAGTGCACGGTGTAGGGCTATATGGTCGCAGTGGCGGCGGTATTGTCCAGCAATTAAACTTGTGCAACAGACTGGATGTAATACAAGGAACTTTTGGAAAAGCCATTGGCTTGATTGGTGGATATATTGCAGGATCAAAAGAACTGATCGACTTTGTTCGCAGTTACGCGCCTGGATTTATTTTCACAACTGCTTTGCCTCCTGCAATTCTTGGCGGCATTATAGCCAGCATCAAACACCTTGAAACCAGCCATAAAGAGCGCGAGATTCATCAGCTACGCGCTGCATACCTTAAAAGTGCACTGACCAGAGCTGGCATACCATTTTATCCTTCGTCCAGCCATATCGTGCCCATTATTGTTGGAGACGCCGCAATATGCAAAAACGTCACCGATACTTTGATGAATGAATTTAATATTTACGTGCAGCCCATTAACTATCCAACAGTCCCAATGGGCACAGAGCGCATTCGATTAGCCCCCACCCCAATGCATACAGAAAAGATGATTGATGATCTTGTCTCGGCACTGTCTGAAATTTGGGCACGACTAAACATAAAGATGGCAGCATAATTATCTTGCAGATTTAGGGTGCATGAGGATATAACTAGCTAACACAAATTCTGAAGGTGTATATATGAAGATCAACGGCAACGAAATTCGTCCAGGAAATATCCTAGAGCATAATGGTGGCCTTTGGCGCGCTGTTAAGACCGAGTCGGTAAAGCCTGGTAAGGGCGGCGCCTATGCTCAGGTTGAGCTGAAGAATATTCGTGATGGCTCGAAGCTGAACCAACGCTTCCGCGCCAGCGAGTCAGTTGAAAAAGTACGCCTCGACGATGGCGAATTTCAATTTTTGTATGCCGATGGTGAAGACTTTACCTTTATGAATCAAACCACTTTTGATCAAATCAACCTAGGTAATGATATTATTGGTGAAGCATCTGAATATCTTCAGGATGGTATGGTTGTAACACTGTCTTCTTATGAAGGCGAGGTTCTAAGCATTACCCTTCCAGACACAGTTGTCCTGGAAATTGTCGAGTCTGAGCCTGTGGTTAAAGGCCAAACCGCCGCATCTTCTTTCAAACCAGCTGTGCTTGAAAATGGTGTACGCGTCATGGTTCCACCACACATCGAAACAGGCACAAAAGTCGTCGTAAACACCGCTGATAGCACCTATGTAGAGCGGGCAAAGGATTAGTATAGTACAATGAGTTATTCCCCAGTAGCCGGGCGTTCAGCCCTGATGAACGTTATGGTGCGTGCTGTGTCAAAAGCAGCCCGTCGTATAGTTAGAGACTTTGGTGAGATTGAGCAACTGCAAGTGTCCATGAAGGGCCCAGGTAATTTTGCTTCCAAGACGGATCATCAAGCCGAAAAGACTCTATACGAAGAGCTTTCCCGCGATCGCCCGGATTATAGCTTCTTGCTGGAAGAGTCCGGCTATATAAAAGGTAATGACGAAAATAACTGCTTCATTATCGACCCATTGGATGGCACCAATAACTTTATTCATGGTGTGCCACACTTTTCCATATCTGTTGCCTTACAGCGCGACAATGAAATCATCGCTGGTGTCATTTACGACCCCATCCGGGACGAGCTATTCTGTGCGGAAAAAGGGGCTGGTGCCTTTATGAACAACCGCCGGATTCGTGTTTCAGGACGCCGAGACTTGAAGACATGCATGATAGGTACGGGACTGTCTATTCGCTCACCGGAAAAGCGCGAACTTACACAACGCACTATTAATGCTATTGGCCCGCAGATTGCTGCCATCAGAAATACAGGCTCAATTGCCTTGGATTTGGCCTATGTTGCAGCAGGACGCTTTGATGGTTACTGGCGCCATAACTTGCAGGCTTGGGATGTTGCCAGTGGCTTAATCCTGATCAAAGAAGCTGGTGGCTATGTTTCGGACATGAACGGCAAAAATGCAATTCTTGAGAAGAAGAATATCGTTGCTGGTAACGAATACACCCATACACCCTTGCTGAAAATCATGAAAGAATGCGCGCAATAAAAACGAAAGCCATAATAAATACGTGTTAATCCTTGACTTCTTTTGTTATGCTTCCGATATATAAATAGCAAGTAACATGAAAAGGATATTTTATTATGGTTCGTAAGTTTTTAGTCACAGCAGGCTTTGTTGCAAGCTTGCTATCCTCTCCGGCTTGTCTTGCTCAGGAAAAGCCTGAAGGCGATTTTAAGATTCCTGATTCCGCTAAGCCAGAGACCATCGATTTTAACACGGTTAAGCCAGGCACAGTTGTTGGTCAGGTTGGTAATAAATCAATCGCAATCGAGGAAGTTTTCCAAGCGATGCAGGCTCTACCGCCTGAGATTCGCCAAGGGCTGCCGATTGAGCTTTTATTCCAAACAACTCTAGAACAGCTGATTCAGATGAAAATCATCGAGTCTGAAATGCTAAAGAAGAAAGCTGAACTGCTGAAAGAGCCTGAAGTGAAAGAGGCCCTAGAAGCTGCACAAAACCAGATTCTGCTTGGATTCTTCACAGAAGAGCATGTAATCGGGCCGGTTGCCACTAAAAAGGCTATCCGTGCGAAGTACCGTGAATTCACTAACGAGTTTCCTAAGGATACAGATCAAGCAAAAATCCGTTTGATTGTGTTGAAGACAGAAGACGATGCCAAGGCTGTGCATGCGCAGTTGAAATCTGGCGCAGACTTTTTAAAGCTTGCGCGTGAAAAGTCAATCCAGAAGGAAACTGCAAAACGTGATGGTGAAATTGGCTTCATCAATGTTCTGGAAAAAGAAAAACTGCTTCCAGGTTTTGATATCATCTTCAAAAAGAACGGTAAAAAGTATGCTGTTCCAACAGGAAGCTTTACAGATCCAATCAAGACAGACTTGGGCTGGTGCATTCTGAAGGTAGACGAGCGCAAAGAGTTCAAAGCTCCGAAACTCGCGCAAATGAAAGAAATGCTGAAAGCACAGCTTTCACAAGAAGCTTTGACCAAATTTACCGAGGCACGTACAAAGAAAATGGCCGTGAAACGTATTCACCCGAATACAGGCAAGCCAATGCGTCCAATTGAAGAGCAGCTGAAAGCTCTGCAAGATGTCTTAAAAACCCAAATCGAAAAAGAGGGCAAGAAGAAAGAAGCTGAACCTTCTTCCTAAACTCTTGATCTGAATTCAAGGGCCTTGCAGAATTGTGAGGCCCTTTCTTTATTCCGTGAAGTTGGTGTTTAGATGCTCGTCAATCTGCACAATTGCACCAGATTCATGGACATATGTGTCATATCCTTCGGAAACATCAACACCTTCAGGCAGCAAATCTCCTGGTGTCAGCTTTGTCCAGCCTTGTTCCTGGAAGTCTACAAAATCATATGCAGAATCCCCATCAATAATCAGATGATTCCCCATGCCGATAATTTCTTGCGCCTCGAGAGGGATTTTATGCGCAACATCATTAAGGATGTCCATATCCTCTTCTGGTGTTAAAGCAGACAGATTTTCAAAATTTATGACGTCTTGTTCATTGAAATCCAGTGGATCCCCTGAAACACCGTGAAATAGATCATCAGTATTATCCACAAAATATAAATCTTCTGGCCTGATGGTATCGACTATATATTCACCAAGATTGTCATTTCCGGGACCACCGGCATAATTATCATTGCCTGCAGTATCGTCCACTAAAACATCTTCAATGTTGTCAGCATCACTGAACTCTATGAATGGATTTGACGCCCCTTGTTCTGCATCAGCATTGTCGAAATCACTGAAATCTTGCAAGCTTTTGTCGTGGTCGTTTGCAGGCTCGCCTCCAAACAGCGACTTGCCAAAAGATAGGAATTTTTCAAAAAATCCAGTAGCCATGAGCCTTCATCAGATTATCGTATCTGACTATATTGTGAGATAAATACCTTAAAGATTTGCTAACCCATTAAAACAACCTCTAGATAAATATTAACCAATAATAAACATATTTATTATATTATTAAAATGTCAATTGATTATCAAAACAAAGGAGAACTTAACATGAAATTTACATTATATTCATTTGTTGCCTTTGCATTTATTTTTATAGCCGGTAGTTTTTCTGGCATAAATGATGTGCATGCAGCTGATAACCCAGTGCTTAAAATGTCTAAAAGCTTTGAATTAGCAAATAAGAAAACAGTAATTAAGGAAAAAAATGGCAAAACAAAAACTATAATTAATGAAAAAAAAGCTGATGGAACCAAGGTGCAAACAAAAATTAAAGATAAGAATGGCAAAATAAAAACTAAAATTAAAAAATTAAATCCTGATGGAACCAGGGTGAAAACAAAAATCAAAGATAAGAATGACAAAATAAAAACTAAAGTTAAAGAAAGA
>JBMYXZ010000003.1:0-42358 GCA_049608925.1 Alphaproteobacteria bacterium
AAAGTGAAAAGAAAATACAAAGATAAGAAAAGCGGAAAAATAAAAAACAAAATTAAAGAAAAAAACCCTGATGGAACCATGAAAAAAACAAAAATTAGGGATTATAAAGGCAAGAAAAAAACTAAGATCAAAGAGAGATAAGCCTCCCTTTAAACACATATCGCTTTAATATTGCAGGTATGTCTGTCTGGTGCTAATAAGGAATAAGATTTTCCTTATAACAAGATACTAGATGGCATACCTGCAATTTTTTGATAGTTCTATTATAAACAGTAACAGCAAGACTCTTGAGGCTTTTACGGCTCTACAAGCTGAAAACCTGCCCCATCTTTCAATACCCCAAAACATACAACAACTTGAAGATCTGCAAAATATTGCTGATCGTTTTTCTAAATCCTTTGAAAAGATTGTCGTGTATGGAACCGGCGGGTCTAGCTTGGGTGGGCAAACTCTTGCAGCTTTAAATCCAGCTTCGGCTGATAAATTGATTTTTATGGACAATATTGATCCCACAACCCTGGATCACCTGTTACAAAGCATAGACCTTAAAAACACCGGCTTTATCATTATCTCTAAATCCGGAAACACGTCTGAGACCATGTGCCAAGCTCATATGACAATAGAAGAATGGCAACAGCAATTTGCAGATTCCTCGCTAGCCCAAAATTTTCTTGCCATCACGGAATCAAAGGACTCTGCCCTTACGCAGTTGGCATCGGAACATAACATTCCAACCCTTGAACACCCCTCTAACATTGGCGGGCGGTTTGCAGCCTTAACCCTGGTGGGTTTACTGCCAGCAATGATTGCAGGCTGTGATGCACGACAGATTCTTGCGGGTGCTCAATGGACACTTGATAACCCGCAGGCGGCTTGCGAAGGTGCATCGATTGCCCTGGCCATGGAGCAAAAATCCATGTTTGTGATGATGCCCTACATTGACCGTATGCATCGTTTTGCCTATTGGTACCGACAACTGTGGGCAGAAAGTATCGGCAAAGACGGATATGGGCCGACACCCGTTGCAGCCCTTGGCACAGTTGATCAACATAGCCAGCTACAACTGTTTCTGGATGGGCCTGATGACAAATTCTATACCCTTCTGACAACCGATCATGAGGAAAAAGGTCATAAACTGAAGGCTGGATACCACGTCGGCGATCTTATGGCAGCCATGCAGTTTGCGACAGAAAAAACCCTGCAGAATAATGGCAGGACAGTGCGCCGTCTTCACCTCCCCGAAGTCAATGAATTCAGTATGGGCGCTTTGATGATGCATTTTATTCTGGAAACCCTGTTAGTAGCAAAAATTAAAAAGATCGATGCTTTCAACCAACCTGCAGTTGAAGAAAGCAAACAGTTAGCCCGCGAATTTCTCGCTAAGAAAACAAATGGACAAGCCGCATGACAGTTATCAGACGCCTACCATCCAACCTAATCAATCAAATCGCCGCAGGAGAAGTCGTCGAAAGACCCGCTTCTGTCGTTAAGGAATTAGTTGAAAATGCTTTGGATGCTGGCGCCACGTCTATAGAAATATCCCTTCGCGATGGCGGGCGCAGCTATCTATCCATTATTGATAATGGCAAGGGTATGTCCAACGAAGACCTGGAATTAGCTGTCGAGCGCCACGCGACGTCAAAGCTTCCTGACGATGACTTGTTTCACATCAATACTCTGGGGTTTCGAGGAGAAGCCCTACCATCCATTGGTGCAATTGCACGTCTGAAGATCAGCACCAGGCAAGCAGATGAAGACTCCGGCTGGTCCATCACTGTTGAAGGCGGCGATAAAAGCAATATTGTGCCGGCCTCGCATAATCAAGGAACCACCATCGAAGTCCGGGATTTGTTCTTTGCAACGCCTGCGCGCTTGAAATTCATGAAGTCTCCCAATACCGAGACCCATCATATTGTGGATGTTGTGCAGCGCATTGCCATGGCGCACCCCACCGTAGGGTTTAAGCTGGCAACTGACAAAAAGACACTCTTAAGCCTGCCAGCCACAGACCAACCGTTGGATAGACTATCTGCCATAATGGGCCCCGAATTTGGTGATAATGCCTTGGCGGTTGAAAGCGATCGCGATGGTTATCATCTGCAAGGTTTTGTGGGACTGCCTACATTAAACAAGGGTACCGCAACCAGTCAGTATCTTTTTGTTAATGGCAGACCGGTTAAAGATAAGGTATTGCAAGGCGCACTGCGTGGGGCGTATCAAGACTTTCTAGCCCGCGATCGCCATCCGATTGTAGCCTTATTCCTGAATGTTGATCCTATCTTGGTAGATATGAACGCCCACCCTGCCAAAACCGAAGTGCGCTTTCGCGATGCTAATATGGTGCGTGGGATTATTATCTCTGCTATTAAACAAGCTCTGGAAAGCGCTGGCCATCAAGCCTCGACTACGGTTGCAGATGCTGCCCTGCAGTCCTTTCAGCCCAGTGTACCCGTAACGGCTTCTCCTGCAGCGGTTAGCGGCCCTGCGATGGCTTCTGTTGGCGGCAAACCTGCTGTCATGACGATGCCCTCGCCACGTTCACCTTCCCCTCCTGCGCCGGCTCCGTTTACGCAGCAAGCAACCATGCCCTTTGCGCCAGAGCTTGCGACTGCCGAAAAAGCTACTGAAGACCAAACCGAGGACTTTCCCTTAGGCATTGCTAAAGCACAGGTGCACACCACATACATCGTGGCTCAAGCAAAGGATGCTCTGGTGGTTGTTGACCAACATGCCGCACACGAACGCTTAGTATATGAAAATATGAAATCAATGATGCGAGAAAAAGGTGTTGAACGCCAAGCCCTGCTGGTGCCAGAGGTTGTTGAGCTCTCCGAACGGGAAGCTGAATGTGTACTGGCGGCAAAAGAATCTCTGCAAGAATATGGCCTGATTATCGAGCCCTTTGGAGGCAATTCTATTCTTGTTCGTGAAATCCCAGCCATCCTGGGTGATATCAATATCGCAGAGCTGATACAGGCTCTAGCAGATGACATAGAAAAGTATGGCGAGACACTGAGCCTAAAAGAGCGTATTGAAGAAATCTGCGGTACCATTGCCTGTCACGGCAGCATCCGCGCGGGCCGCCAATTGACTCAACCTGAAATGGATGCTCTGCTTAGGCAAATGGAGGCAACCCCGCATTCAGGGCAATGCAATCATGGCCGCCCAACGTATGTGAAGCTTGATTGCAAGGATATTGAGAAGCTGTTTGGAAGAAGGTAAGCTGTAAGATAATCTTGCTGCATCTTAGGGTTTTCTTAATTCTCTAAAGTATACAATAAAAGTAGGTTGTATATTAAAGAGTCGTTTTGCCCAAATATATTATAACACCTATACTTGCATATGCTTTTGCAGTGCTCTTGACACATTCCGCAGATCTTCATGCAGGAACGCATATATCATCTCCATCGTTTCAACGTATATCTGATCATATGGACATAGAAGATGATCATGCCGAAGAGTCAGAGGGCGATGATTACGGCGACATCGATGATCCCGATTATTTACCTGACTTTGCGACTGGCACCCTATCAGAAGAAACAGGAGGAACATCTAAAAAGCACCGCCAGCAATTTCTCGAAGATTTTATCTATCCATCCATAGATAACAAAAATTTATTTTATGAAAACCTTGGACTAATAGCCAATGCGGTTGATGACCTAGTAAATCATGGGCCAAGCCACCAGCGCATTAAATATTTGCTCGAAAGCGTTGCTACATTTGCAAATATCGCCCTGAATGATCAAAAGGTAGGGAACTTAAGAGGCACCTGGAAACATACCGTTTGCCAGCGAATCATTCAACGCATACAGTACCGGTATAAAGTTCTTAATTTTCTTGGGACAGAGCAACAATTTACTGCTGGGCATGATGCTGCAACAAGACTAGATGTTATATGGCGCGTTTCACAAAATGAGGCGATCGTATATGATTATAAATTTGGCAGCCTGAATAATGCTTCTACAAAGGCAACTATAAACCTAAGAGGAAAAATTCTGGCAGAAAATGGCATCTATATGAAGGGGCATTACGATATACGCCCCCAAAACTAAAATCTGATCATTTATCAAACTTAATAGCTAAGACCACAAAGCTGAAACTGGCACGGCTAGTATATTGGGCCCAAAAGGCACTATTTTATCTCCGGTATACACCAACACTCCCTGCTGGAAACGTTTTCCTGCCACTTCAGAAAACTTTTGGATACCTTTCAGGTCACTGCTTGACAGGGTTGCAGAAGCTTTGACTTCGAAAGCAAAGCATTGGCCATTGCTATCTTCTATAATGATATCGACCTCAACCTTATCTTTATCGCGATAGTGCGTAAATGCTGGTTGAAAATGCAACCACGAAGCTTGTTTTCGTAGCTCATTGTATACAAAAGTCTCTAATAAACTTCCCATCTCATGAGGGTTTTTGATCAGCATATCTTTGGTCAACCCACGTATTGATGAAATAATTCCTGTATCTGCCAGATGCATTTTCGGAGCTTTGACCAGCCTTTTGTACTCGTTGCTATGCCAAGCCGGTAGTGTCTCCAGTAAAAACAGCTGCTCCAAGAGCTGCAAATATTTCTGTATAGCCTTGTAATTCAGCCCTATTTTGGCCCCTAGCTCACTAAAGTTGACCAGTTTACCACTAAAGAATGCAGCCAAGCGTATCACTTTTTCTGCCTCAGCTACATTAGATATTGAGGATATATCTTTTATATCTCTTTGTATTAAAGTTTGAATGTATTGCTGATACCATTTTGCTTGCCTTGTCTCTTGCTTTCGTTGTGCAGGCTCCGGAAACCCGCCTGCAATCAACATATTAATAAGCTGTGCTCTAGGGATTTCTTCTGCGTTTTTCGGTATTGTGCCTGCCATCAGCTTAGATAAAAAGGTGCGATTTCCTTGCCCTGATACTTCGCACATAGACAATGGGTATAGCTGAATTGCCTCTATGCGCCCCGCGAGAGAATCGGCAATTTGCGGCAACAACAAAGCATTCGCAGATCCGGTCAGTAAAAACCTGCCAGGCCTTCTGTCTTCATCCACAGTTTTTTTAATGGCAAGAAAGATCTCTGGGACACGCTGTACCTCATCCAATACAACGCGTTTGCCAGCAAATTTAGCTATAAAGCTAACTGGATCAAATTTTGCTGCTTCTAGTTGTGTTTGATCATCAAAGGTTACATATTCCCATGAATCATCAATAAGCCCCTGCACCAGTGTTGTCTTGCCACTTTGACGGGCGCCCATGATAAAGACAACGGGTGTATCAGCAAGGGCTTCCTTGACCTGTCGATATATATACCGCTGAAACATACTGCGTCCAATTAGAATTATTTATCCGTCTAATTAGAATTATAACAGCGTCCAATTAGAAAAACAACTTCGTCCAATTAGAATTATAACAGCGTCCAATTAGAAAAATCACACCCACTTAGGGTTGCGATCCTTGTCCACGACAGCTGCACGAATACCTTCGATAAAGTTCGGGGAGCCGCCCAGACGTTTGCTCTTGCGGTAGTCTTCCTCAATAGCTTCCGCTACGCCAGAAAAGTCGCGCGCCCTTCGGAATAGAGCAAAAGTTTCTTCTAAGCTCTGTGGGCATCTTGTTTTCAAGGTCTCGAAAGTCTCCAAGGCAAATGTACTGCCATCTGACGCCAAGGCTTTAAAAATATCTTCCACCGAATCTTGTCCAAAACACGTATCGATAATGTTAATGTGTTCTTGGATCGCACCAGTTTGCATAAGCTTTAGTTCATGCGTTTTAATAGCAATTTCCAGGTCTTCACCCGTTTGCAACAAAGCAACCAACTTCGGTATGTTTTTAGACGGCATGTAATGAGTCGCCAGCCCCATATACAGGGCATCTGCGGGAGATATCTGATTGCCCGTCAGGCCGGCATACAGACCAGATTCCCCAGGACATTGATTCAAGAAATAACTAGAGCCCACATCTGGGAAGTACCCAATGATCGTCTCTGGCATCCCTAAGCGGGCACGCTCGGTCACAATCCGGTGAGACCCATGAATAGAAACGCCCATCCCACCACCAAGGGTAATACCATCTAGGATGGCAACGTAGGGTTTTGAATACTCGTGCACATACAGGTTCAAACTATATTCAAGGCGAAAAAAAGCATCTGCCTCGTCATAAAAGCCTTTTTTCCAGGCTTCATAAGCCAACCGGATATCTCCACCAGCACAAAAAGCGCGCCCTTTTCCTTGCACCACAACTTGTCGCACATCAGGATTCACAGCCCACGCTTCAAGTTGCGCTTGCATGTCTGTTACCATCTGTAGATCTAGCGCATTCAAAGCTCCTGGTCGGTTAAGCGTTAACCACCCTGTCCCAGAAATAACTTCCCCTAGGATATGGGGTTGCTCAGCTGGTTGCACGGAGACTGTCATGACTTTCTCCTTGATCTTCTAATTCAGCCAGATAGCGCTCGACATCAAGTGCTGCCATGCACCCTTGCCCAGCAGCCGTTACAGCCTGGCGGTATATTTTATCCTGCACATCACCGGCTGCAAAGATACCTGGCACACTGGTAACGGTTGTCCCAGGTGGGCATTTGATGTAGCCAGCCTCATCCAGATCTAGGATCTCGGTGAAGTACTTGGTGCTAGGCTTGTGACCAATAGCCACGAACGCACCATCCACATTCAGTGTTTGCTCGGCGCCAGTTTTTGTATTCTTTAGGCGTAAGCCAGTCAGAGACTTGGGCTTGTCTTCACCAAGGAATTCTTCCACCACGTGATCAAACAGCACCTCGATTTTAGGATTTTTAAACAAGCGATCCTGCATGACTTTCTCGGCACGGAATTCATCGCGGCGATGGATGATCGTTACCTTCGACGCATGATGCGTAAGATAGAGCGCTTCTTCCACAGCGCTGTCACCACCACCGATTACGGCTACTTCCTTCTCGCGGAAGAAAAAGCCGTCACAAGTTGCACAGCCTGACACACCAAAGCCTTGGAATTTCTCCTCGCTCGGTAGGCCTAGCCATTTTGCCTGCGCACCTGTCGAAATAATAATAGTATCGGCAACGAAAGTATCGCCGCTATCGCTTTCGCAGCGGAAAGGACGTGTGCTGGTATCAATCTTAGTGATGTCACAAGCGATGATCTTAGTGCCAACAGCTTCGGCCTGGCCGCGCATTTCTTCCATCAGCCACGGGCCTTGAATTACCTCACGAAAGCCAGGATAGTTTTCCACATCCGTGGTAATCATTAGCTGCCCTCCCGGAGCACGTCCAGATGCCATAATTGGCTCTAAGTTCGCGCGCGCAGCATAGATGGCCGCTGTGTATCCAGCGGGTCCTGAGCCAATAATCAATACTTTCGTGTTATGTGTTGCTGTCATTATAATAGGTGCTCCTAAAATCCAAACATGTGATCGAGGCTAAACGTTCCAACCTCACTAATCAACCCGTGATACCCAAAAAGCCTACACGTAGGGTCGCGAATAATGGCATAAGCTGCCCTGTCTAAACTGCTTTGGTTAAACAAGTCACTGGCGCGCCAGAAATATGACCCGCCACAAGGAATGTTGATTTCCTCAGAGGCAAACATATCGCCATCACGATCAAATAGCTCGATGAACGTGGAAGACTTTTCACACCAAGTCTGCGATGCCGGGTAGATAAGCTGGCAAATGGTATCTAAATCTTGATCACCCAAGCGCAGGAACAATCTTGTCGACAGACCCGGTGGGCGGCCGCGATAAGACTGAGGCTCGGACTTGTATGTTGTAAGCGTATTAAAGATATGCGCGCCAAAACTGGTCTCGGCAGCATGCCCTGTTTCCACGTGTTCATAGCGGAATAGGCCGTGCAGCCATCCATCTCGCTGACCAGACGCGTGCTGATCATACAACAACTCAACATGTCCATGAGAGAAGTCCTGAACCGGTGGCAAAATGTCTTCAAGATCTATAGCCGGACATTCCGAGCGCTTAATTGACCCCAATGACTTACTTAGTACTTCTGCGCCTTTTGCATCATAGACGCGCAACTCTAATGGCAACGTCTGCTGCGCCAACGACATTGGTGTTGGCATCAAGACAGATCGCCAAGTCGTGCGATCTAAAATAGGAGCCGGCAAGATAAAACCCTTGCCGTATGAGGCCTGCGGCAGCTGTTGCATGCCTGGATCATCCTGCAAATCTGTGCGCTGGACATTCACGTGCGCGATACGGCGATGGTCGTTTTTGGACAGCACTTCATATCGCGGACGCACAAAGTATTTCCCTGCATAAATTTCTATTTGTTGTGGCCAAGTTGCTGCGGGCAACAGATCACGTGTATTTAACGCAACCGTTCCAAAGGGCGGAATTTCTTCCGGATACCAAGCGACCTTGTCATCACCCATCAAAGCGAGCCCAATTGCACTTGCTGGAATCGGGCATGGATGGCTGTTCTGAATCCAGAAGATTACATCCTCATCTTCTTGGGGCGCAGGCAAACCTGCATAATAATCGGCCGGCCAAGAGTTTGCATCATGGGTACAAGACAGCATCTTAGGGTCATCACTGTAGATATCCATGGCATATTTCACAATGTCATGGCCAGCAGCACCAATGACTTGGAAAAATAACTGACCAGAAAATTCCGGCAGGTCAAAGCGCTTGCGTACTTCCCGGCTGTCGATGATAACAGGACCACCTGGCGTGGCAAATTCTTGTTCCCACTGATGAAGCTGCTTGCCCTGTTCATCTAGCAAGCAACACCATAAGGTAATGGGCTTGCCGCCGCTGTAGGTGCTCCAGTAGTTGGCGGTTGCAATGCGCGTGTGCAGCTGGCCTGTGTCGCGAAACAGGGCAAAGTTGGTCGCAAAGTTTAAGGGCGACAAGTATTGTCTTTTATTGCTAAGCATGGTTTCAGGCAGTCTGAACGCATCAAAAGAGACAACTTCCACACCCTGCGGGATCATATGTGCCATCTGACGAACCAGAAAATCACTATCAAAGGCTGCAATTACCAATTTGCGGGTTTTGGAAGCATCTATGTCTTGAATCAGTTGTGGCGCAGCTCCATGAATAGTAGCCCCCAAGTCCTCGAAACGCTGGACAAATGTTTTATGAAAGCGAACAGAAGATACGTCGTGAATTTCTGCAAACGCATTAAACATGCCGTATGGATCATACAGCGCAACACCACTTTGGTCAGAAATCGATGTGATAAAGTCCTGCACTTTTGTTTGAACGTAAGGGTGGCCAATTGCCTTAAAAAAAGCATTGCCACCGTGGGTGTTATCAAAAGTCTCAATCTTCAGTGCATGCGGTTGCACAGTATAAAGTTCCGCAGTTTGCGCAGTCATCTTATCCTCTTTCCGTCAATCCCGTAACCCAGCTAACAATTGTCTCTTTTTCCCAGTTTTCTGGACCTAAAGCGCGGCCAATTTCCTTTCCTTCAGGATCAAAGAATACTGTGGTGGGCATACCGCGCACACCCAGTGAGCCAGAAAAAACCATGTTGGGAGACAAGTATATGGGCAAATCTATATCATTGGCCTGGTAATAAGCAGACACAGCCTCAACGCCTTTTTTATCAATAGAAACCGCCAAGACTTCAACCGGTAAGTCTTTCACTATGTCAGCAAAGGCCGCAAATGACTTCATTTCGCTGGTACAGGCTTTACACCAAGTAGCCCAAATATTCACCACAACGAACTTGCCGCGGTATTCATCAAGGGTATGAGGGTTGCCGTCAGCATCATAAAAAGCCTGCTGAGAGGGCATATCCCCTGACGCCGGGACAAAACGCTTAAACGGTTCTGCTGCGAACGCAGACTGTATGATGCTTACGCTAAGACCTACAAGTAATGCGGCTAAAATACGCTTCATGATTGTAACCTGCTTAAAATATTGCTAGCTTATGATTCTTATTGAAGATAAAGGATTTTCATTAAATTGAAAGAGAAAATTGGCATGCAAAATGTATTAAGCATAGGATTGATTTTAACAGCTGCCCTAGCGCTGGCAGGATGTGGGAAAACGGCCTTTCCCGACACGCCAAAAGATACACCCGACACATCTGAGCAATTTTATCCTGCAGATGAAGAATAGGTTAAGCAACCACAGAAAGTTTTGGTGATTCAGGCCTGGCAGCAGTACTTTTCAGGCCTTCTGCAAGTGACTTTACCAGCATTGTGATATAGCGTTCTTGCGCGGCGGCCGAATCGCCCCCCAAAAAGCCATCATATTTCATCAAAAATGGGCTGGTCGTCGCCGACATAATGTAAAACAGAATATCGTGCGGATCTTGGGAAGCATCGATATGCCCGCGATTTTGAAAATCACGAATCACATCTGTCCAAGCCGAGGCAATACGCGAGCCACGGCGCGGTCCAAGTGAGAACTCTTTATTTCCGTCCTCAATACATTGCCACATCATCAGCTTTATAAGATCTGGATTATCGCGATAAAACTGAAAGCGGATGCGCATAACATATGACAAGAATGACTCAAGGGAATCCAGCGGCGCCTGCTTTAATATGTCCGGAGCCGTCGACGCCTGCAGAATATTCATTTTGACTTGCTTCCACAGGCCATCTTTGCTGCCAAAATGATGATAGATAAGGCTTTTACTGGTTTTTGCCAATTTTGCAATATCGTTTATCGAGGTGCCCGCAAAGCCAGTATTGATGAAGCTCTTGCGCGCAGCTTGCAGGATTTTATCTTGGGTAGTGGCTTGTTTATTTTTATTTTTGTCAGCCAGCATGCCGTTTCCTTGTCAATATTGTCATCTCTACACATATTTATACACCATTTTTTCCAATCAACACAACACCATTGACCTTCTTAGCAAACCTTTGTAAACCAATGATAAGGTACAAAATACAAGAATATATTCATGATCATAAATTTCGGCTCCATCAATATCGATATGGTCTTTCAAATCGATACCATGCCCACGCCTGGCGAGACTATTTTATGCCCAGGGTACGAGGTTTTCCCTGGAGGCAAGGGCGCCAACCAAGCCATTGCTGCGGCGCGCGCCGGTGCCGACGTGACAATGGTAGGGGCCGTTGGCCAAGGAGAATTTGGCTCGATCGCGATGAAGTCTCTTAGCGATTCGAACGTTCACATTGATGCTGTCCGGATATTAGACGACGTGCCGACAGGCTGCGCCACCATCTGTGTCGATTCAAAGGGCGAGAATATGATCACGGTTGCCAGCGGTGCAAATCTACATATTTCAGCTGACAACATGCCAGCAGAGCTTGCTACAGAAGACAATACGCTTTTGCTGCAGATGGAAACACCTGCTGGCGAAAACTGGAAGCTGATCGAGCGGTGGCCTGGTCGGGTAATTGTCAATCTTGCGCCCGCAAACCCCATCCCTGAAGAAGCTCTACGCAAAATCTCTCTATTGATCATGAATGAAGGTGAAGCAGAGGCGCTGGCCAACCATCTTAACTGTAGCCCTTCTGATTTGCCGCAATACCTACAAGATCATTATGGGACTGATTCAATTATCACAATGGGGGCTAAAGGCAGTATTGCCTATACATCCCATGGGTCCTGGCATGTCCCAGCACTCGTCATCGAAGCAATAGACACCACTGCAGCAGGCGATGCGTTTGTAGGCGTGCTCGCCGCCCAAATCGATGATGGTTACACTATCGAAGAAGCATTACAATTTGCGGCGGTAGCCAGCGGGCTTGCCTGCACAAAGGTAGGTGCCCAGCCAAGCCTGCCTATTCGACCTGAAATTGAGGCGAACCTGTCAAGGTTAGACCCGTTGCGACAGGTGGCTTAAGGAATAGCTACCAAGCCCCAAAGACAACGGTATAACAAACAGCAAATGTGCCAGTTGCAGGACGGATGATACACAGGCATACCCCCCTTCCAGGGCGGTAGCAACACCACAGCCGAAAACGATTGCCGGGATGCAAAGCGGGAACAGCACCAAGCCCGTCAATATCTGTGAAGCCTTTGCCTGCACAAGCAAGCATTGCACCAGCACCGACAAAAAGCATATTGCAAGTGTTCCCACAGCAAAGCTAAGCGCCAAAAAAGCGACATAGTCTTTCTGCAACGACGTTAGCCACACAATGACTACTATCGGCAAGCCTGAAAGAGCCCAACATGCAATCGTTCTTGAGGCCAACAACAGGGCCATAGATGCCCCCAGAGATTTATAGCGATCAAGCGTACCGTCTTGCACATCCCGCAGAATTAAACCATCCGTGGCTAGCAACATCGCAAATAAAGCAATCGCCCATTCATAAAGATTTTCTACAGCTGGCGGCACGCCTCCCACCGCCGATAACGTCAGGGGCAATATGCCGTAAGCAACTGCGAAAAAAGTCAGGACAAGTAATGCTTCCTGACCTCGCTGCAGGCTTTGCCTGATTTCAAAGGCTAGCAGTGACCACACTGGCATGAGGTGCGTACTCCTGAAGATCAAGCTGATTATCAAACATCTGTGCGTGCGCAGCTAGAATCAAAACGCCTGGATGAGATGTCAACGTTTTGAGCAGTAAGTCCTGGCCAGCTTGGTCTAAACCATGAGAGGTCTCATCAAGCACCCAGATATCCTTGCTACCGCATTCCAATAGCACTAGCTGCACGCGGCGCTGCTGGCCCAGGGACAGCTGACCAATTTCAATATCTTCCAGGCCGGCTACACCCCATTTTTGCATAGCAGCAGGCAAGTCAGCCATATTACCTTTCAGGGCGCACCACCAGTGCTGAAGATTCGCCCCAACACTTAACATAGGCTTTAAGGCTGTACGATGATCAAGATAGAGCAAACTGTCGCGTTTCCAAGGCTTTTCGTCTATCAGAACATCGCCATCAGAAAAAGCATGCAGACCAGCAATCCCACGTAGCAGAGTTGACTTTCCGCACCCATTCGGACCCGTGACTTGTAAGGGCTGACCCGCGGTCACATCAAATGATAGACCTGCAAATATCAATTGATTACCTTGATAGGCGGATAGGTCTTTACCTTTTAGAACGCTCATCGTGCAACTCTTTTACCATTTGCGTCCCAGCGGACTGGATCTTGGTGGATAAGCACGTCAGCATCAGGAAAATCCTCTAAGATCATCGCCTCGACTTCATCGGCTATACGATGAGCTTCGTCTAAGGTTATATGCCCATCAAGCTCGAGGTGAAGCTGCACAAAATCTCTTAGACCAGAAGACCGTGTGCGGAACTCATGTATCCCCCGTACGTCTTTATGCGACAAAGATATATCTCGAACTTTATTTCGAATACTATCAGGCAGCTCACGGTCCATCAGGATATCCAAGGCTTCACGAACAATTGTCCAAGCTGTGTAGAGGATATATAGTGCAATTCCGCCACCGACCAGGGGGTCAATCCAGAAAACACCCGTCCACTGTGTCAGCAGCAACGATACAATGACACCGCCGTTGATTAAAAAGTCGCTGCGATAATGGACCGAGTCAGCTTTAATCGCAGCAGATCGCGTACGTTTGACCACATAAGTTTGGAACATGATCAAGCCCAGCGTGACAAGCATGGACAAGGCCATAACAGCTATGCCAATTCCTGTCTCTTGAATGATTACGGGGGCAAATAATCTTTGTGAAGCCTCGTATACCAACCATACAGCAGATCCTGCAATAAAGACTGATTGGCCAAGGGCTGCAATGCCTTCGGCTTTTCCATAGCCAAAGCGATGCTGGCTATCAGGCGGGCGCTGTGCATGGCGCACCGCAAACATATTCACTATCGAAGCAGCCGCGTCTAATAGAGAATCAATTAGCGTTGCTTGCAAGCTGACAGAATTAGAGATCCACCATGCATAAAACTTTACGCCAATCAGCAGCAACGCAACCGATACAGAAGCATAAGTTGCGTAGCGTACGAGAGCTCCGTCATAAGTCGAGCGGTGGGTCATATCCCCCTATCCTGTTTGTTGCGCTTGTGACGTTGCAGATACAACACCCGCACACCTTCCACAAACCTCCCAGTTTTCAGCATTGCTGCCAACTTCATCGAGTATTTTCCAGCAACGCTGGCATTTATCACCCGATGCTACCGCCACAATAACACCTATTTCTTCATCTGCATACGCATCTGCGGGAATATCTTTTTCCATGAACGCAACACCAGATGTGATTGCAATATCATCCCACTTTAGATCACGCGGAATCACCCCTTTGGGATCGAAAACCTGCAAGGTTGCCTGCAGACTCGAGCGAATCATATCGTCTTTACGGGCGCGCTCCAAAGCTGTCGTCATCACCTGTCGATATTTACGGATAGTCTCGATCCGTTGATCCAAATCATTGTTAAGCCATCCGGACGTAATTTCTGGGAAAGTCTCCAGATGAATGTTCGAAGCTTCTTCACCATAGCGATTGGTCCAGGCTTCATCTGCCGTAAAGCACAACACCGGTGCAATCCATTTTGTCAGTGCTTTAAACACATGATCAAAAACCGTTCGCATAGAGCGACGCGTCATATCATCAGGCGCATCACAGTACAAAACGTCCTTGCGTATATCGAAATAAAACGCAGATAAGTCTACTGAGCAAAAACGATGGAGCTCGGCAAACCATTGCTGGAAGTTATAGTCATCCAAACAACCCCGCATCATTTGATCAAGCGCCGCCAGCCTATGCAGAACCCATTGTTCAAGCTCGGGCATATCAGCTGTATTTTCCACGCGCTCAGCCTCGGTAAAGTCACTAAGACCACCCAGCAAATAGCGCAACGTATTGCGGAACCGTCGATAGGTATCTTTCTGATAGTCCAAGCGTTCTTTGGCAATACGGACGTCCTGCGTAAAGTCTGAAGAAGACACCCACAAACGCAGCATCTCAATGCCCATCTCGTTTGCCACTTCGATAGGCGAGACCACGTTGCCCAAAGACTTAGACATCTTGCGCCCTTGATCATCCAACACATATCCATGAGTCAGAACTGTTTTGTATGGCGAGGCGCCACGTGTGCCACAAGCTTCCAACAAGGATGTCTGGAACCAACCGCGATGCTGGTCAGATCCTTCAAGATAAAGATCTGCCGGCCACGTCAGCCCCTCGGTTTCCTCTAGCACAAAAACATGGCTAGAGCCCGCATCAAACCACACGTCAACGATATCCGTGACTTGCGTAAAGTCTTCCGGGTTATACTCTGGCGCCAAGAAACGCTCGGGCTTGCTGGTAAACCAGGTGTCTGTGCCCTCTTCTGCAACTGCGTCCACAATGCGCTGCATAACTTTTTCATCGCGCAAAGGCTCGCCAGTTTCTTTGTTCAAAAAGATTGGCAGCGGTGTCCCCCAGGCGCGCTGGCGGGAAATACACCAGTCAGGGCGATCTCGAACCATAGAATCAATGCGACGCTGGCCAGAAGCAGGAACCCAACGCACTAATTCAATTTCCTTCAGAGCCTTCTTGCGCAGATCATTGTTTTCCATCGAAATAAACCATTGTGGTGTCGTGCGGTAAATCAACGGTGCTTTCGAGCGCCAAGAACATGGATAGCTATGGGTGATGCGACCTGCATTCAATAAATTGCCAGACTCTTGTAAAGCATCAATGACTGGCTGCGTTACTTTGAAGATGTGCGTGCCAGCAAATAACGGCACTGAGTCATAATACACGCCCTTAGCATCAACCGTCTTGGGAGGATGAATGCCGTGCTTTTGTCCCAAATAAAAGTCATCCACACCGTGACCGGTTGCACAGTGCACAAGCCCCGTACCAGCTTCTGTGGTTACATGATCACCCGGATGCAGCGGCACATCATGATCATATCCACTGGCATGCAGGGGATGCTGACAGACCGTACCGGCTAATTGCTTGCCAGAAAACTTTTCCACAACTGTGTGGCGTACAATTTTCGCGGCTTGCAAAATGCCTTCACACAATTCTTCTGCCACTAAGATTTTGTCACCAACTTGGGCGATGGACTCGCTACCCACTTCATCGATCTGCAGCAGGACGTAATCAATCGTCTCGCTAAACGCAATCAATTGGTTTGCCGGAATTGTCCAAGCTGTTGTCGTCCATATAACCGCGAATGCTCCCTCTAAGGCATTTACAGGAGAACGCGCAACAGGGAATTTTATGTACAAAGATGGGGACTCGTGATCCTTGTATTCAACTTCCGCTTCGGCCAAAGCAGTCTGTTCCACCACAGACCACATAACTGGCTTTTCTCCCAGGACTAGGGAGCCATTCATCAAGAATTTTCCAAGCTCGCGCACGATTGTGGCTTCTGCTTTGTGCGACATGGTCATGTAAGGATTATCCCAATCGGCCATGACTCCCAGCCTTTGGAACTCTTCACGCTGAACACCCACCCAATGCGTGGCAAAGTCACGGCACTCTTGGCGGAATTCGATCATTGGCACATCTTCTTTTGATTTACCTGCCTTGCGATATTTTTCTTCGATTTTCCACTCGATCGGCAAACCGTGGCAATCCCATCCGGGAATGTAGTTAATCTGCTTGCCCAGCATGTGCTGGGATCGGTTGACAATGTCCTTAAGGATTTTATTCAAGCCCGTTCCAATGTGAATTGGACCATTAGCGTATGGCGGGCCATCATGCAAAATAAACGGCTCGCAGCCTTCACGTGCTTGGCGCATTTTTTGGTACAGACCAATCTGCTGCCATTTCTTTAATATTTCAGGCTCTTTATTCGCCAAATTGGCGCGCATTGAAAAAGGTGTCTTTGGTAAAAATACCGTATCCTTAAAATCCACAGACATTTTCATTGAATCCTTAAATCTAGATTACGTACTTAAATCTCGCCTAGATTAACATAGTTTCCCGGGGAAAGCAGCATGGATCTTGATTCTTTGTGGGGGTATGATATATTTAGTCTCTTGTTTAGTGGTTAACTTGAGGGCACCAATGGTTACAGAGAAAATACCAATTACAAATACAGGGTTTGAAAAACTTGAAGCAGAACTGCGTCAATTGAAGACAGTGGAACGCCCTAATGTTATACAAGCAATTGCCGAAGCACGTGCGCACGGCGACTTATCAGAGAACGCTGAGTACCACGCCGCTCGTGAGCGTCAAGGCTTTATAGAAGGTCGCATTGCCGAGCTTGAGAACAAAATCCCGCGCATGGATGTTTATAATCCTGTCGAGATGTCAGGTGAAAAAGCCGTCTTTGGTGCCACGATCACTGTATACGAGGAAGAAAGCGACAGCGAAAAAACCTATCAAATCGTCGGTGCTGATGAATCAGATATCGAAAGCGGCAAGCTTTCTATTTCTTCACCCATGGCCCGCGCCCTAATTGGCAAAGAAACCGGTGATGAAGCGGAAGTAAAAACCCCAAATGGCCCTCGCCACTATGAAGTCGTCAGCATTGAATTCAAATGATTGCTGGGCAGTATACGACAAAGGCAAGGTCGGAACCGGCAACCAATGCCGTGGCCTTGCTAAGATTTTGGGATATGACCCCAAAGTTATCGAAATATCTACTGTTGCTCCTTGGCGCTATCTACCACCACAGCTGTGGTTTCAAGCTTTAAAAGGGGTGGTAGATGAAAATGGCCATACCCTTAAAGCCCCCTGGCCCAAGATGATTATTGCAGCTGGCCGCGCCAGCGTTGCCCCAACTGCTGCGATTCGCAAACTAACGGGTGGCAGCACCAAAGTTATCCAACTTCAAGACCCAAAGATTAACCCAAATCACTTTGACGCCGTCGTTGCCCCAGCACATGACCTGACTAGCGGTGATAATGTAATCGTTACCAAAGGGGCTTTGCATCACCTAAGCAGAGCACATCTTGATGAAGCTGCACAGCACTGGCAAGCCATTGTTGGCGGCAATAGGCCATATGTCAGTCTGATAATTGGCGGCACCAGCAAAAGACACCGGCTGAATCCTGATATCATCCAGCAAATGGCAGATGAAATACTGCCTGCTGTAGAAGCCATCGGCGGCAGCCTGCTGATTGCGGTATCCCGTCGCACAGAATCTCATAACCGCGAAGCCATTCAATCCTGTTTTTCCGACAAGGCAGCTTATATTTGGACTGGCGAGGGGGAAAACCCCTACATGGGCCTGTTGGGCTTGGCTGATTATCTAATAGTCACGTCAGATTCTGTCTCTATGACGTCAGAGGCGTGCTTTACCGGCAAGCCGGTATATTCCTATCACCTGCCTGGCGGCGGCAAGGTTTTCAAGCGCTTTCATACTTTGTTTGAAAAGGAAGGGTACACCAGACCTTTTCAAGGAAAGCTGGAGACTTGGCACTACGAACCGCTCGATGAATTCGGCATGACAACCCAAAAACTAAAGAAAATCCTCACTAATTGTAAATAGTTTCTTAAATACTAGTATTTAGTATCATTATATGGAAACTTTGAAGGGTATCTTCTATGTCATCAGCAGGGGATTTAGTGCAGACTCTGTCAACGAGCATGGGTGTCGTTGTCAATACCCCAAAAGTTGGCAATCAAGACTTTGGCATAACAGTTGATACCCATGAGTTTGAATTCAAACACGATTTAGGCGAACTGTGCCTGATAATTCCGCGTCAATCGGAAAATAATCCGCAACAAGAATCATTTGATATGTTTTCTAAGCTGGTGCGAAAAATCACCCACGACATCAAAGGCCATCAAAGGCGCATCCTGTTATATACCGAGCTGCTAAACCAAGGATCGGACCAACCTGACCCAGATGATTTAAAAGATACCATGGAAATCGTCACCAAGAATGCGTCCGAGACCAGCGAATTAATCACCAGCGTCAGTGATTACATAAAGCTTTTTGGTGAGCCTAAGTCGACTGAATCCATTGATATGCAAAATTTGTTTGATGAAATTCTTGATGATCTAGACGCCCATATCCAAAAGACCAAGGCCATTATTGAGTTCGGAGATTACCCTGGATCAATAGTTGGCGTGTACTCTGAAACCCGAGCACTGTTCATACAATTGCTGCGCAATGCCATACTGCACAATGAAATCGACCCAAAAATTTTCATAAGCGGTGAAGTACAGAAAACGGGTTTTGAATTCACGATTACTGACGATGGCCCCGGAATTCCTGCAAATAATTACCAAAGAATTTTTGATCCGCTTGTCTCGACTTCTGACGTGAAGGACACATTGGGATTAGGACTTGCTTTAGTGAAGAAAATAATCGAACGCGCCAATGGCAAGCTTTGGATTGCCTCTGAAGAAGGCACTGGAACACAAATAAAAATATATTTACCATTTACCAGCATAGGAGAAGAAGATGGTAGCTAAGCACACAATTGTCCTGACAGAGGATTCTCAAGAGGATGCGATGGTCATCCAAGAAATATTCAAGCGCTCTGAGCTACCATTTGATTTGGTGCACATTAATGACGGCGAATCTCTTATGGATTTTGTCACCAGCCGCGATGCCTACTTTAACGAGGACGGCACCCCAAAATATTTGATCCTTTTAGACCTGATGATGCCAAAGAAGGACGGCATCGAATGCCTAGAAGAAATCCGCAGCAACGACAATAAAGATATACGCAACCTGCCAATTGTGATCTTCAGCGGCAGCGAATGCGATGAACACTTTGAAAAGACTATGGCTCTTGGTGCCAATAGCTTTATACCCAAGCCACGTAACGTCAAAGAAGTCAAAGAGATGTTTGCGGGACTTGCTGACCAGCTGGATTAGGCGTGCTATCAGAGGGAGAGGCTGTCTTGAAGGTGTACCGCTTGTAATAAGGCCCCGCCTTAAACACTGCGTTCTGCCCTTCACTAACTACTGATATTCCATACTGCTGCAGCAGGCTAAGCACTGCTTTCTTATTGTCTATCCTCTTTGTATCAATGGCTACTCCCACAATTTCAGAAACAACCTCGAAGAAATCTGAAAGATAATCAGATCTAAATACGGAATCATTCTGGCACAGAGTGTCCGAAAACGTGCAAAAAGGGTCCTCCATCTCAAGATCAAACTGCAAATCACCCGTATTTCTAGAGCTGTATACTTCATTCAGTGCTTTAACATACAGCCCTGCTTTAAATTTCAACAATTTCTCGTAAAACGCCTGATGGTCATCTTGAAAAGTAATTTCACTGCTGCCATTGTCTGATTTTAGAATTTTCTTTGTAAATGACTTGCCCCCGACTAATTGAAAGCCACTGCAATCTTCTTTGAATTTTGTGATGGATTTTGCTGTCTGGTGAATTTGAGAATACCAGCCTAGCATGTTACTTTTGGGCAAGATGCATGGCGTCGGATATACCTTTTTATTTCTGGTGCCTCCAGATACAACTGGAGCCCAACTCTTTAGAATCTGACGCCTCCCACTACTATTCGCAAACACAAGAGAGATCATTTCCAGCATGGGCTCTGTCATGCAGTATTGCATATTGTCTGCCCATAGTGTCTTTTTCTCCTCGTCATAAGATAGTCTTAAAGTTCGTGATTGCCCCTGGCAGGGGTTATCGGACTCATCCTTTACAATCACATTAAAGTGTATTTCCAGGAGATCGTTTTGTTCTTCACTTGCAGGCGCCTCACTTGCATACATCGTCCAGCAGATAAAAATCAGAATAATCCTAGTCATTGCACACCCCCAGTTCCTGAAGTATTTTCTTACTATCTTGTCGAATGGACTCTACCTTTTCCGAGCTCATTTTTTCAAGAGACGAATAGATTAACCGCATGCGGTGATTATCTTTCAAATCTTGATGATTTTCTATCAAAAAGTTCCAGTATAAATAGTTAAACGGGCAGGCCTCTGGGCCATTTTTTTTCGAGACTTTGTAACTGCAACCCTCGCAATAATTAGACATTTTATTGATGTACGCCCCACTAGCAGCGTATGGCTTACTGGCCAGATACCCCCCATCTGCATACAAGATCATGCCGGTCACATTTGGCATTTCCACCCATTGATATGCGTCAGCATAGACAATTAAGTACCATTCATTCACTTCTGCTGGATCAATTCCAGCAAGCAGGCAAAAGTTTCCAATCACCATCAATCGCTGAATATGATGGGCATAAGCATTTTCTTTGGTCTCTTTAATGCACTGTTTCATACAGTTCATTTTTGTCTCTGCAGACCAAAAGAACTCTGGCAAGCGCCCCTTTGCCGCCAAAAAATTTTCTTGTTCATATTCTGGCATCTTCAGCCAGTATATCCCGCGAACATATTCTCGCCAGCCAAGAATTTGCCGGATAAAGCCTTCAACAGCATTAAGCGGGGCATCCCCACTTTGATGGGCCAACTCGGCAGCCCGGATACATTCCTGTGCGGTTAACAAGCCAGCATTTATATAAAAGCTAAGATGAGAATGATACATCCAAGGCTGTCCTTGAAGCATGGCATCTTGATAGTCGCCAAATTTTTCCAGGCGTCTTTCAATAAACTGCTCCAACGCAGTTAAAGCCTGTGCACGCGTCACCGCAAAATGAAAAGGCTCTAAATCACCAAAGTGATCGGGAAAAGCCCGACCAACAATTGCCATCACTTCTTCCGTAATAGCATCTGGCTTAGCAACATATGTATCTGGAATCGACAACCCCTGCTTCGGAGGCTTACGATTTTCCGCATCATAGTTCCACTTGCCCCCTTCGGGATCACCACCTTGCATTAAGATGCCGTGTTTTTTGCGCATCTCGCGATAGAAGAACTCCATCCGCAAGGCTTTGCGCCCCTTGGCCCATTTTTTGAACTCAGCCGGCGCGCACATAAAGCGGTTGTCTTCTTGTATTTCAAGAGGTATATCCAGCTTGCTTTCCAGGTTTTGTAGAATTTGCAAGACCCGATATTCCCCTGGGAAGGTTACAACGACACGCTCGGATTTAAGGGAAGCTACCGCACGTTCGATTTCCGATGACAGGCTATGGGTATTGTCACCATCATCGAAAGAAACGTAGCGGACATTATAGCCATCCGCTTCCAGTTGCTTGCAAAAGTGACGCATTGCAGACCACAAAAAGACTATTTTCTTCTTGTGATGCTTTACATACGTTGCATCCTCACGCGTTTCACACAGCAATATTGTGTCTGAATCCTTATTGCAGTCTTCGAAGATCTCTAAAGACTCGCATAACTGGTCCCACAGGATGACACGCAGCACCCCTGCCATTAATCTAGCGAGCTCCTGCCACCATCAAGACCCATTACTTGTCCGGTGATCCAGGCACTTTGATCGCTTAGCAAGAAAGCGGCAAGGCTGGCAGCATCGCTGGCTTCACCCAATCTCCCTAGCGGATGCGCCTTACCCAACGCGCCTTTTACCGCAGGATTACCGACAATAGGCTGCGACATTTTGGTATCCATTAAGCTGGGGGCAATGCAATTTACGCGAACCGCAGGTGACAGTTCTTTTGCCAATGCAACCGTTAGTCCTTCAACACCTGCTTTACATGCACTGATCACAGCGTGTTTCGCAAACCCTTTGCGCGCCGCCACGGAAGAAAACAGCACCACCGAACCATGGCCTTCTTTCAGTTTTGCAAGCCCAGCTTGCACTGCAAAAAACGCCCCGGTTGTATTCACCGCCAAGTGGTGATTGAAATCTTGCTCGGTGATGGATGCTACATCCTTCAGAATGATTGTACCAGGACAATACACCAATCCTTTCAACGGCCCTGGGCAAGCTGCAATTGCCTGCTGAAGCTGAGCAGTATTGGTGACATCTGCCGCCGCTGTTGAAACCAAGGGAGTGTCCGGTAGGGATGAGACATCTTTTGCAATTAAGTGCAGGGACTCTCCTGCCTGCAATAAGGATGTTGTCAGCTGTGCAGCGACCGAACTGCTTGCGCCGATAATGCAGATTTTGCCAGTGCTCATATGCTCTCCTTTTTACATATGATACCACTAAAGGGGGGGCTTATTCTAGGACCACTAGGCTTATACCACTTGCAATGGTGACGCCATCATTACGGTAAGAATGTTTACGATCACCTGGAAATGCCACATAAGTGTCCGGAATAATTTTATGATAAATGGAAAGCCCTGCTGTTTCAAGGCTCTCTCCACTCATCATCCCGCACTCCGACTTTCCGCGGCTTGACCCATAAGTGTCCGGAATAATTTTGAATGATGTGGTGGAATTGCTTATCCACAAAAGGTTTAGAGAGATTTTGCCCTGCATAAACACGAAATTAAGTTGGGAAAATCTGGGCCAAATAGAATATTCAAATACCATTCCCCCACACTCCGACGCTCCGGGCTTTATGCCCGGAGTCCACCAACCCCCGAGATTCGGAAAATCGAGAATACGCCTTAGTTTTCTGCAGCTGAGTATGCCTTAGAGTGGACTCCGTGAACAAGTCACGGAGCGTCGGAGTATGGGGTAAAGGGCTCAGAAAGCCTTAAAACAGCAAGCTCTTCCATCCAGCATTAAATTATCCCGGACACTTATGGGCTTGACCGCGGAATCCATTTTATTTTTTTATTTTAATGATTTAATGGGTAATCTGTTCGCCTTAAAAGTGCAGCTGGTGTGCATTGAAACGGACGATAGCAGTTTTTATGATCTTTACTATCCAGGACATTCCTGGGCTGATACCGAAGGGCTTTGGCGCCCGCAAGGGCTTGGGCTTCCAGGCCCTGAAACCGGGGCCTCAGCTTTCAGAACACCCAAAATGGTGCGGGCAATATCTAGACTGAATGACCAGGAAAGAAATCACGAAACGCGTTGGACTCTCTTTGATAATCTGTATTTCATGCCCGATAAAAACCCCAGAGCCATGCCCATTGTGGCCTCAACTCTTGGGAAGGACGGCAAGGTCAGCCCTAGTAAAATTGATTACAAATCAGCCATAGATATTATTGGTCTGTGGCATGCTCAAGTGCTGCCTGGATATAGAAACAATTGACCATGTCATTCAAGTCATGAGAAACTACCTCGGTGCTATGATCGTGATTTCACATGATACTGACTATATTAAAGAAGTTGGTGGTTTCACTGAAGTCTGTGTGGAGCAATTTAAGAGCTAGATGAACAAGAAAGGAGGTCAATCATGTTTTCGTGTCCCGGCTGCAAGGCCCTATTCTCTTCAGATACCCCATGTGATCATCCTTATATTGGTGCATCGCAGGCATGTTGGGAGACGTATCAAAAAGTTCTGGAGAAGGAATACAGTAATCCTGACTACTTTAAAGTCCACCGCATAACTGTGGACGCATATGCAGCTTCACATATTGGTGATCAATCGGATAGGCGAGCACGACAATCTGCGAACCTTCACTTGATTGCTCTCTACCTTTATTTCGAAAGAGAGTGTTTAGTCAAAGAGATCAAGGGTTTCTTGTCACGCGCCACAACTCCCAAGAGAAATTGGCCTGAGGTCCAACACATTAAATCTCCTAGCTGGTTAACGGTAGGGGACGTTGTGACTGCTGAGAGTGCTCAAGTTCACGAACAAAAAGTGTTGGCATGGGGAAAGAGTGTTTTAGAGGGTTATCATAACATTTATAACGACTTACAGAGGCTGTATGAGTCTATTTTATCCGGCCATAAAACTGTGTGATAGAGGTCCAAGTATGCTTTGTGTAAACCCATGATCCGCAATATCGCACAGGCAAGTATTTGGGCCTTACATGGACAGCCAAAGGCTAGAGCAACCCTAGACAGAAAGAAGCACTCTGATGCCCGTTGAAACACTTCACAAAAATGAAACTAAATTGAGTATAGAGATCATCAGGGAACTGCTAAATGACCAATTTCCTGATTGGGCAGACCTGTCTATAAAACCACTAAGCCACCAGGGGACAGACAACGTGATGCTGAAGCTTGGTAACGACAAAATCATCAGGCTGCCTCGAACTCAACGATCCGAGGCCAGCCTTATCAAAGAATGCCTATGGCTGCCAATTATTGGTGATCGCCTATCGATCCAGATACCCCATATCATAGGTAACGGTCAGCCCAGCAAAGAATATCCCTACCAATGGGCCATTGTGAACTTCCTGCAGGGAAGCAGCCCGTCCGATAACAATCCATTAGACCTGGCCCAAGCCGCCATTGACCTTAGCCGCGTGAGAAAAGAATTACAGAGCGTTGATACCACAGACGCCCCATTATGCAGCCGAAAGTACCCAAGCATCATTCATGATGCGGAAACAAGCCCCCTAATACCGGCATTATCTGATACATTTGATAGTGCACAGATCACCAAATTGTGGGAAGCAGCTCTGGACCTTGCGCCGTGGCAAGGCAATCCCGTATGGCTTCACGGAGACATCCACACGGGTAACCTTCTGGTCCAAGATGGCGCAATCACCGGAATCATTGACTTTGGTATGTCTGGGATAGGAGATCCTGCCTGTGACTTGATGGTGGCGTGGACACTTTTTACCAAAGACACTCGCCAGATATTTCATGATGCCGTCGCTCCAGATCAGGCCACCTGGAACCGCGCAAAAGCCTACGCCCTTCATTTTGGTATCATGGCCTATTCCTATTACAAGGATCGAGATCCTTTTGTAGCAAATATTGCAAAAAACACCCTTGGGGAAGTCATTAATGATTCAAGTGATGAATATTCGGGTATAATTGGGTAATTATGCGGGTAAGCACGGCAAAGGCCGTTCAACATGGTATGGTTTTCCGAACTAGATACTCACTCAACTGTTTCCAGTGACACGGAAGCTTAAAATGAAAATAGTCTAGAATTCTTACTGGGAAGGTGGTGGGCGCTACAGGATTCGAACCTGTGACCCTCTGATTAAAAGTCAGATGCTCTACCAACTGAGCTAAGCGCCCCAAAAAGATACCTCCCAACATAGTGATTTTCGGCGATTTGGTCAACACATCTGTGTAATTTTTTCACATTTTTCCTTTAGTCCCACAAATTTCCGTTTATTATAAATATGTTGATAGCAAGCTGAGGGAGGCAATTGTGCAATCATTTTCAAAAGGGGTAATCCTTGCAGGGGGCAGTGGCACCCGCATGTACCCATCTACAGTTGTGGTCAACAAGCACTTGCTGCCCGTTTATGACAAACCCCTGATATATTATCCGCTGACCACGCTGATGCTGATGGGTTTACGCGAGATCATGATCGTCACAAATCCCGAATTCATCGAGCAGTTCAGGCAAATCCTTGGCACCGGTGAACAATGGGGCATTAAATTGCATTATCAAGCGCAAAGCGCTCCTAATGGCCTGGCCCACGCTTTTTTGGCTGCGGAAGAATTTGTGGGCAACGACCCGTGCGCCGTAATTCTAGGAGACAACGTCTACCACGGCCATGGACTGTCCCCTTTTCTGTTCAACGCTATGTCTGCGAATAAGGGCGCCACAATATTTGGCTATCGCGTGCAGGATGCCAGGCGCTATGGCGTTGTCGATTTTGATCGCAAAATGCAAGTGACGTCTCTGGAAGAAAAGCCCGAAAACCCGAAAACCAACATTGCTGTTACAGGGCTGTATCTATACGATGGCACCGCTGCCCAACGTGCAAAAGATTTAAAGCCCTCAGCACGGGGGGAATATGAAATTACGGATCTGAACAATAGCTATTTAGCGGATCAGTCCCTCTCACTAAACATCATCGAGCGTGGATATGCTTGGTTTGATGCTGGAACACCTGAATCTCTGCTGGTTGTCAGCGAATATGTGGAAACGCTTGCGTCGCGGCAGGGCAACAAAACCGCCTGCCCAGAAGAAATCGCCTATCGCACGGGCAATATTACACTGGATCAACTGCAGGGTCTGGTTACCAATATGCCTGCTTCCGATTATCGCAGTTACTTAGAGCAACTTGTGCACGAAGAAGCCTATAAGCTGGACAGGAGTGCTGCATGACGACGCACCTAATCACCGGAGGCGCCGGCTTCATCGGCAGTCACTATTGCCATTATTGGGCAGCGAAATATCCTCAAGATCAGCTGATCGTACTTGATAAGCTTACCTATGCTGGACGCTTGGAAAATCTGACCAGCCTAATCAACCAAGGCACGATAACGTTCATAAAAGGAGATATTTGCGACCGAGAACTGCTGGCGGAAATATTTGAAAAGCACACAATAGATCAAGTCGTGCACTTTGCTGCGGAATCACACGTAGACCGATCCATTGATGATGCGGATGCCTTCATCAAAACCAATGTCTTGGGCACGCAATGCTTACTGGATGCAGCGCGTGCACATAATACCCGTTTTCATCATGTCTCAACCGACGAAGTCTATGGCGCATTGGGACTGGAAGATCCACCTTTTGCTGAAGGCGCTCCCTATCGCCCCAATTCTCCCTACTCAGCCAGCAAAGCGGCCAGCAATCATCTAGCACGGGCTTATCATGTAACTTATGGCTTGCCGGTGACCATCAGCAACTGTTCCAATAATTATGGCTTCCGACAACATGAAGAAAAGCTGATACCCAAGACTATTCACTGCGTGTTAGAGGGAAAGCCAATTCCTCTGTATGGAGACGGCAAGCATGTACGCGATTGGCTGCACGTCGATGATCATTGCCGGGCGATTGACGCCATTGTCTCAAGCCCTGAAGCAACGGGAGAATATAACATTGCAGGACACGAGGAGATTCCAAACGTCCAAATCGTCGAGACTATTTGTAAATACATTGAAGAAAAATACTCTTTTCCCAACATCCCCAAACCAGCTACAAGCTTGATTACTCCTGTGAAAGATAGGCTAGGTCACGACCGGCGGTATGCGCTGGAGACCCCGCGCATAGAAAATCAGCTGGGATTTAGGCCTGCGATATCATTCGAAGATGGCATTAAAGAAACGATCGATCAGGTTATTGCCAAGCGCTTAAGCACTGCTTCCGAGCAACTCTGACAGGACTGCGTTCAAGCATTGACGGCCCTTATTGGTGGCGGACACACCGTCGCCCTCATAGTGCAAAAAACCACCCGCAACAAGGGACTTAAATGTCGGCAACAACTGCACGCGCTTTGCTGTATCCCCCGCCACCCCTTCGGTTAGGCGCAGGCCCATCATCACTGCTTCTTCAAACGCCTCGACACCGGAAAGCTCCAGGGCTTCTTGCAAACCATGGCCACGGGTGGCCACGTTGTCCAGCCATGTTTGCGGAGCGCGGTAGTTCTTTTGTGCCCGGCCAAGCAACCGCCCGTGGGCTCCTGGCCCAATCCCCAGATAGTCCTGATAGCGCCAATAAACCAGGTTGTGCTGACATTCTTGCCCTGGACGGGCATGGTTAGACACTTCATAGGCGGGCATGCCGGCTGCTTCCATAACTTCTTGCGTGGTTTCATACAGGCCGGCGCCACTGTCTTGATCCGGTATTTGAAAATCACCTCGCTGATATTGCGTATGAAATGCCGTGCCTGGCTCGATCGTCAATTGGTAAAGCGACATATGATCACGCACCAATGGCAGAGCCTCCCTAAGCTCTTGCCCCCATTGTTGTGGTGTTTGATCGGGGCGAGCATAAATCAGATCAAAAGAATACCGATCAAAAGTTTGCGCTGCGGTCTCTATGGCCTTGATTGCTTCCCCTCGGTCGTGCGCACGGCCCAAGAACTTTAAAGCTTCGGGGTATAACGACTGAATCCCCAGTGAAACGCGATTCACCCCTGCTGCACGAAAACTTTGGAACTTTTCGACTTCCACCGAATTAGGATTTGCTTCCAATGTTATTTCAACATCTTCTGCACAGGTGAACAAGCCCTGAATATCCTCAATAACCTGTTCAACGGTGGAGGGATCCATCAAGGAGGGCGTGCCACCCCCAAAGAACACACTAATCACCTGATGATCCGTGCAAGATTCTGCCCAATGCTGCAGCTCGCGGCGATAGGCCGTACGCCACTGATCATGGTCAATCGTCTGTGCTACATGACTGTTAAAGTCACAATAAGGGCACTTTGAAATGCAATAAGGCCAATGGACATAAAGGCCCAGAGGCTTTCTTACGACGCTTTCTGCTGACATGCTTTTACTATAGCCTCGATGGCCCGGCTTCGGTGAGAATGTGCCAGCTTAATCTTGCTGGTCTCGGACAGCTCAGCATAAGTTTGGTCATACCCTTCCGGCACAAAAATCGGATCATATCCAAACCCTACTTTGCCGCGCGGAGGAAAGCTTAAATGGCCATCAATGCGCCCTTCATAAAACTGCACATCCTGGCCAGGCAGCTTCAAGGCCATCATACAAATGAAATAGCAAGCGTGATCTTTACCTTGCAGCAGTTCTTCAAGCTTGGCAAAAGCCTGAGGATAGCCGCCCTGCTCCATTGCCCAAGGATTGGTATCTACCCCCGGCATGCCGCCAAGCGCTGGAATAACCAGCCCAGAGTCATCTGCCAAGGTTGGCATATTTGTCTCAGCGAATCCATGCTCGGCCTTAATTGCGGCGTTATCTTCAAACGTATTGCCAGTCTCTTCCACAGTAGAAATCTCAAGCTCTTTTACCGATAGCACCTCTAGATCAAGAGGCGCCAAAAGCAACTTCATCTCGGCAATCTTATGATCATTATGGCTAGCGAGAACTAGTTTCGAGCCAATCTGCATGTTATTTGCTCCGCGCTTTTACCAGTGCTTTGTCTTGCAGACTTGTAATTATCTCGACACCTTCTTTGGCCAGATCAAACAAGGCCTGAAAGTGCTCGCCTTTCATCGGCAGTTCTTCACCGGTTGCTTGGATTTCAACAATTCCCATATCACCGGTCAGGACAAAGTTCGCATCAGCGGCGGCGTTGCTATCCTCTGGATAGTCAAGATCCAGAACCGGCACTTGGTTGAACACGCCACAAGAAACAGCCGCTACCTGGTTTAAGATAGGGAAAGTCTCGAACTTTCCTTGGTCTTGTATTCTTTTACAAGCCAAAAACAAAGCTACATAGCTGCCAGAAATTGCAGCCGTACGCGTACCGCCATCAGCTTGCAACACATCACAATCAATGCGAATTTGGCGCTCACCAAGAGCGCGCAAGTTCGTGATTGATCGCAAGGATCTGCCAATCAAACGCTGAATTTCTTGTGTTCTGCCAGACTGTTTACCTCTGCTGGCTTCACGATCAGTACGCTGAGCCGTTGCGCGTGGAAGCATGCCATATTCAGCAGTGATCCAACCTTTACCAGAATCGCGCATGAAGATTGGCACGCGTTCTTCCACTGTGGCATTACATAATACATGGGTATTGCCAAACTTTACTAAGCATGACCCCTCTGCATGGGGCGTAAAGCCAGTTTCAAATGATATATCACGAAGTTGATTGGGGGCTCGACCAGACGGACGCATAGCACAAAAAATCCTTATTTATTACTGTGGTAAAACATTTACACGATTCCGTAACAGAAAGAAAGTCTTGAATTAAGCGGTCATCATGTTACATAAGCTATAAGAGATAATTTTCACGAGGCCAAAGATGATGGAAGAAATGAAAGCACAAGACGACATTCTAGAAAATGAAGAAGCGCTTGAAGATGACGAACAGCCCGAAGAAAACGACGTTGATTCTGAAATCAAAGAGATAAAAGATCAGCTACTGCGCTCGCTTGCCGAGGCTGAAAACGTACGTCGTCGTGCAGCTCGTGAAAAAGAGGATGCTCTTAAATATGCGATCACGCAATTTGCGCGTGACCTGCTTCCTGTATCAGACAACCTGCGCCGTGCGATTGAATCCATGCCAGAGGAAAGCCGCGAAGGCCTGTCGAAAGAGGTTCTGTCTTTTATCGATGGCGTTGTCATGACAGAAAAAGAGCTGCTGACTGCTTTTGAAAAACATGGCATCGAGAAGATCCATGAAACAGGTGTTGAATTTGATCACGAGCAGCATCAAGCCATGTTTGAAATTGAAACAAATGAGCATGCGCCTGGAACTATCGTTGAAATGATGCAGGCAGGCTACAAGCTGAAAGACCGCTTGCTGCGCCCAGCAATGGTTGGCGTTGCCAAAGCGCAAGCCAACCCTGAATCATAAGTTAAGGCACTTTACCCCCTGGAATTTAGGAATAGATGCTTCTAAATTTCTTTTTGTCTTCTGCTGATTGCATCTGTTTTCCCTGCTGCTTTATGTTATCGGTATACCAGCGAACAACATAACGCAGCAGTTCATCTTGATTGTCGAATAAATCTAGATCCTGCACTCCATGCTCGCGGCATTCTGCAGGATTGAATAACAACGTGAAATGTAATACGGCATGTTTGTGCTGGAAAGGGCATTCAGTCAAAACCATTTCATCTACCCCTTTAAAGGAAACAATATCTCGGTTTTTCTTTTGCTCGGGATCGGCTAGTTTGCCGTCCAAAATTATAGATTGTAAATTCTTCAACTCGTCGGTTAAGTCGCTTTCATCGGACCAATCATCATTTGCAGCACCTGCGGCATGATAGTCATCTACCTGCTGCTTTATCCGCTTCATCATAATTTTCCAGGCTTTTATATCGCTATCTAGATAGGCAATATTTGTAAAGTGTAGCTTGCTGGTGTTTTGCGGTACGTTATCAACTTGCAGCCCAAGAAGGCCAATATTTCCCTCCTTAAACTTTGTCTGAAAGGAAAAAGATTTTTTAAAAACGTCTTCGTCGTATTTGAAACTGCTGGCGTATGAGGCTGCCAGAGATGAAAGCCCTAAAAGGATTGCACAGAACATTATTCTCATTATTTCCCCCGTTCTTTGTGTCCAGGGGTATTACAGCCCAGAAGGTCATAAGAATTGGTATCTTATGACCTAATTATGGTTAATGAGTTCGTATACAGATGGTTAATGGCTTACTTTACGAATTGATCTGTTGAAAATACCTTCGTAACCTCGACCGTTGGGGCAGGAATACCCCATTTTGCTAATGCAATTGCACCACAAATTATGCCTAAAAACACCAATCCCCACAAAATTTTCACTGTTGTGGCCATTTTTTCACTACTCCCTCTTGCATCCTGCGTTAAACGTAGTAGATTAAGTATGTGAGACAATATTATATATTTGTCTCGTACCCTGCAATCTATTTCACATGCAATGTGATAGAATGCAAGGGGTGTTCATGTTTTTTGTATGCAACAACACATATACTGGAAAAGATGCGAGATTTTGAAAATTCGATACCTAGAACTATTGTCCTGATTGGGATGATGGGCGTTGGCAAGACGAGTATTGGTAGGAAACTAGCCAAGCGCCTGGATGTTGAATTCAAAGACTCTGATCAGGCAGTGGAAGATGCTGCTAAATGTACGATCGCAGATATCTTTGAAATCTATGGTGAAAAAGCCTTTAGAGATGTTGAATATCGGGTTATCTCTCGCCTTTTGGGGGAGAAAGTCCACGTATTAGCAACTGGGGGATCTGCTTTTGCCGATCCAGAAACCCAGAAACTGATTAAGGAGCGTGGTATTTCAATCTGGCTAAAGGCCGATTACGAAACACTACTGCCGCGTATTGAACGCCGAGACCACAGACCACAATTTGGTGATGGTGATGTTGGGGAACAGCTACAAGAGCTTATAGACAAGTACTCTCCGCATTATGACAAAGCTGATATCAAGGTTGATTGTAACGACACGTCTCCCGAAGCAACGGCGAATAAAATCATTCTAGAGCTAAATCGCTTTGTCTCGAAAATACAGTCCAGTGGGGGACAGAAAATCCACCATGTCTAAGGCTGCCCTGCTTAAATGGTATCAAGACATCGGCGTTGATGAAGTTATCAGCGATACAGCTGCAGTTAAAGACGCTTCTTTCTTGGCAAAGAAAAAGCCAGCTGCAAAGCCAGTTCCTGAGACTCCTGCAGCACCTCAGCAGACACCCCAGCGCATGACACCCGCAAAAAAGGCGTCTGAAGAGTCGCGTGTATTGGCTAATAAAGCCAAAAGCCTGCCTGATTTAAAACAGATTTTATCTGATTTCGATGGGTGCTCGCTGAAAAAGACCGCAACCAACCTGGTATTTGGTGATGGCAACCCGGACTCTGATATCATGTTTATCGGTGAAGCCCCCGGCGCGGAAGAGGACCTACAAGGCCTACCATTCGTTGGGCAAAGCGGGCAACTGCTAGATAAGATGTTGTCTTTTATCGGCCTTGATCGCACTAAATATTATATCTCTAATACCATTCCCTGGCGTCCGCCGGGCAATCGCGCGCCTACGACTGGCGAGCTTGCTGCTTGTCTACCTTTCCTGGAACGCCACATTGAGCTGGTAAACCCAAAGGTTATTGTCCTGGTCGGCGGCATTGCCACCAAGAATTTGTTGGGTGGCAGCAACGGTATTATGAAGTTGCGCGGTAAGTTTTATGACTACCAAACCCAGGGAATGACCACTCCTGTGAAGGTCTTTCCCATTTATCATCCTTCATTCTTACTAAGATCCCCAGGACAAAAGCGCGTTGTCTGGGGCGACTTACTGACATTGAAACACACGCTCGGCTGCAAATGATAGCTGCGAAAACCATCAAAGTTCTATTGTTGATGGTGCTGCCGATCTTGGCATCTTGTACTCACATATCGCAATTTGACAAGACCAAGGAAGCACAGCTTTATCAGCACATTGCTAATGAGCTTAAACACCAGAATGCTGTCCATCTGAAAGAATGCAATTGCATGAAGGCATTTTTCAGAAACCTCTTTAATAAGCCAGACAACACTGCCAGGTATGCTTTTGACCGAAAAGTTGGCCGCCATGCAACCGATATAGCAACACACAAAGATACCGTGAATGTTTTAGCTATTGGTTCTGGGACTTTGCTGAACGAGCTTACAGCACTCTCCAATATCATTGCACGTGGCAAAAACCTCAATATCTATATCACCGATTATGCTTATATTTTTTACGGAGTTGAGGAATTTGAAAGCAAGGCTATCCATCTTGCTAAGCATCCACAGGACCGCCCTGTTCGCTGGAATGAACTATTTGTTTGGAATACTTACAAGAAAAACAAAAAGTCCTTCTTGCCGCTTTTCCACAAACACCATGCAGCTATTGAAGAGTTTAAAGCTTTAGTCTCCAGACTGGGCAAGCGCTATGGCGTAAAAACTTCAGTGACTGTTTTAAAACCACCTAAAGAAGCTCCTCTGCAACTTCCGCCACTTGATATGATCATAGCGGTGGATGCTTACATAGATGTACCAAACTTGATGTGGAACTTTTTTTACGCAGCCCAAGCGCATGACACTGGCGCTATCCGTTTCGTTGCATTGAATAAAAGCAAGCCTTACGGTGGATTTTGGGAGTCCAACAAGCAGAAGGAAAAAGAAAAATTTTCCCTCGAACCGGTGTCAATTTCTGTATACGAGGTCACGAGCAATGGGCAAGAGTATGGAAGCTTCAAGAGTATTGAGCACATAACCCTTGAAGCCAACCAAAAGCAACTTTTGACTGCACCCAAATTTGATGGCAAGCCAGATTGTGACTGCACGCAAAGCCCGTTGGACATAAACTAAAACTAGCTGCCACTACCCTTGATCGTTGTTATTCACATTAACATCAAGATCGATTTGCACAACGGCTCCTGTGTCTAGGCTGACGTAGGTATCATAGCCATCTGCCCCATCTTCGCCTGGCGCAGGGGCAGCATTGTTATCCAGCACCCAACTGCCTTCGTTCAAATTGACAGTGTCTTTGCCATCGCCTTCGATTATCAAAACACCGTCTTCCAGGCCCATGTCCAGAACATCTTCGCCAGTTAGGTCGATCTTATTAGTTTTTCCATTACTCATATCAACGGTTTCGACGCTTGAAATATTATCCATGCTGATCAAGCCACTACCGTTCACATCCAGCAAGTCATGACCTTCCCCACCATCAATTAGAGAGTCAAGTGAGTCATAGACCATGGTGTCATTACCACTGCCACCAAATAGTTGATCTGCGCCCTTACCACCATCAAGGAAGTCATCTCCGCCCTGACCATTATCAATGCCGCCGGCATCACCGTACATGATGTCATCACCTTTACCGCCATACATCGTGTCATCGCCGCCGGACGCTCCATCAGTCATATCACCAGCGGCATCTCCGAACATGATATCGTCGCCCTTACCACCGTGCATGGTATCGTCACCACCTTGGGCATTACCGGACATATCACCGCCTGCATCTCCAGACATCAGATCGTCGCCCGTATCACCCTTCATGACGTCATCACCACCTTGAGCATTGCCAGACATGTTTCCGCCAGCATCACCGGACATGATATCATCACCATCACCGCCATACATTTTATCAGCGCCACCCTGTGAGTGATCAAGCATGTCACCGCCGGCATCACCTGACATGGTGTCGTGACCAGATTCTCCGTACATGCTGTCCGCACCACCTGTAGCATTGCCTGACATGTCACCGCCTGCATCACCCGAAAGCGTATCGTCCCCGCTACCGCCCTTCAGATTATCAGCACCACCTGTGGCATTATCAGTCATATTTTGCCCAGCATCACCAGATAGAGTATCGTCCCCTGATCCACCTTTTAGACTGTCTTTACCGCCTATGGCATCCCCTGACATGGTGTGGCCTGCATCGCCTGATAGGGTGTCATCACCCGTTCCACCATCTAGTTTATCTTTGCCTCCGATGGCACTGCCCGACATAGTATGACCTGCGTCGCCTGATAGGGTATCCGCACCGTCACCACCTTTCAGGTTATCTTTGCCACCTGTGGCGTCATCAGTCATTGTATGACCGGCATCTCCAGAAAGAGTGTCACTGCCGACACCACCTTCTAATCTATCTCCACCTCCAACGGCACTGCCTGACATTTCATGACCAGCATCACCGGACAGGGTATCGTTGCCTTCACCACCTTTCAGTTGGTCACTTCCTCCCTTTGCAGCCCCAGACATCGTGTGACCGGCATCGCCTGATAGGGTATCCTCGCCGGTTCCGCCATCGAGCTTATCGTTGCCACCTTTTGCACTGTCAGCCATATTCTGTCCGGCGTCACCAGACATAGCATCATCGCCTTCGCCACCTTTCAGATTGTCCTTACCGCCGCGCGCAGTATCTGACATATTTTGAGCTGCATCACCTGTCATAGAGTCGCCGTCAGCACCACCGGTAAGGTTATCATTCCCACCCTTGGTATTTTCTGCCATGCTGGCAGCTTCGCCACCAGAAATTCCCAGGTCAACAGGCTGCTCTTCTACGATTGGCTCGACCTCTTCAATAGTCTCCACAACGTTTTCCAGAACGGATGGAGCAGCTTCTTCTACATTCTCTTCCGGTGAAGCCTCAGGTGCGGGCTCTTCAATCTGCACATCCTCAACAACTTCTGGAGCTGTCTCGACAACTGCTTCCCCGGCATCACCTCCCCTGCCAAAGACAGGACCTGTTTCCAGGCCCTCCTGTGATTCTCTAGAATCTTCTTGTTTCTCTGGCTTGTCTTCTTCTTGATTGCGCTTGGATTGCATGCGCTCGAAGCGCGCCATCATTCTATCCCCAAGGGAATTCAAACCTATGTCTTGTGCTTCGACATTATCGGCCTTGAAGTCCTCTCTGGCTTCTTGCATCATCTCTTTTAATGTTTCGCGCGCTTCTGGGCCTGCATTGTCTCGCACAAACTCGCGAACAGCCTGAAATTGTTCTTTTCCAGATGATGTCGCTGTGAAATCACCTGAATAAAAATCATTCCCGCGCCCTTCGAAATCTCTGCCGCCCGATTCAAAAGTATCAAAATCTAACTTTGCATCAAAAGCTTTGGTTTCAAATATCGACCCAAAGCCCTCGCTGACATTTGTGCTTGGTGTTAACTGAAATTCACCTTCTTCAACCTGGGCAGTAGAAGATTCAACAAGACCGTCTAGCTGTCCAAGGCCTTGCTGACCAAGTGCAGATGGTGCTTCAACTGCATCTTCACCATTTACATCCTGACTTACATTTTGAAAACCAGGATCCGTCCCAGGAGTCTCAGTTACTGTAGGGCCTGTTCCCATAAGGTCCAGTTGAATATTCACATTTGCTTCAGCAGGGGTATCGGCCTCAATATCGATGATACCAAGATCACCCTCTTGCGAGACATCCTCTTGGCCAGCAATATCCATCAAGACCATTTCATCATTTATAAATGGATTAAACAGGTTTCCAACGTTTTCAGGAACTTGTTGGTTAGTATTTTCCTGAACTTGGTTGCTACTATTTGTACCAGTCTTACCAGTTGGCTCAGCCATATATCCTCCCCTGATTTATCTACCCAGGATCATTATTGTTTACGTTTACATCGAGACTTACCTGAACGATCGCGCCGTTTTCAAGGCTTACGTAGGTATTATAATCACCGTCTTCCGGCGTTGGTGCAGCATTATTATCCAGCACCCAACTGCCTTCTTGCAATGTTAGAGTATCTTTCGCATCCCCGTCAACTTTCAGAACACCGTCTTCAAGGTCCATATTCAGGACATCTTCAGCGGAAATGTCGACCTTATTTGTTTTATTGTTATCTATATCAATAGCTTCCACGCTTTTTACGTGGTCAAGGCTGACAACGCCGCTGCCTTTAACATCCAACACATCATATCCAGCACCGCCATCGACAATTGAATCAAGGGAATCGTATGCCATGGTGTCGTTGCCACTGCCACCAAACAGTTGGTCGGCCCCTTTGCCACCATCAAGATAGTCATCGCCTCCCTGGCCGTTATCTTTACCCCCGGCATCACCATATAAAATATCTTTACCAGCACCACCGTATAGTGTGTCATTGCCGCCAGTACCCTGATGCATTATATGCTCAACAGTATCTCCATAGAGAGTATCGTCGCCTTTACCGCCATAAATTATGTCATCCCCTCCGCTGGCATTATGCTTGATGTGTTTACCGGCATCGCCTGAGAGTAAATCATCGCCCTTGCCGCCTTTGATAACATCATCACCACCATGGGCATCATTTAGCAAGTTCTTGCTAGCATCTCCAGAAATCGCATCATGTCCTTTTCCACCCTTAAGTGTGTCATGACCACCTTCAGAATCTCCCTTAAGATTCTTGCCGGCATCACCTGACATAACGTCGTGCCCTTTACCGCCCTTTAGCAAGTCATCTCCGCCTTGAGAGTCATCTTTGATGTTCTTACCAGCATCACCAGACATGATGTCATCACCACGACCACCTTTAAGGGTGTCGTCACCACCCTTTGAGTCATCAACGATATTGTGGCCGGCATCTCCGGCCATAAGGTCATCACCTTTGCCGCCCTTTAGAACATCGTCTCCACCTTTGGAGTCATCCTTGATGTTCTTACCAGCATCGCCAGACATGATGTCATCACCACGGCCGCCTTTAAGGATGTCATCACCACCCGTTGAGTGATCAGTAATATTGTGGCCAGCGTCTCCGGCCATAAGGTCATCGCCTTTACCGCCCTTTAGAACATCATCTCCGCCTTTGGAATCATCTTTGATGTTCTTACCAGCATCGCCAGACATGGTGTCATCACCACGGCCACCCTTGAGGATGTCGTCTCCGCCTTTGGAGTCATCTTTGATGTTCTTACCTGCATCACCAGATATGATGTCATCACCACGGCCGCCTTTGAGGATGTCGTTTCCACCTTGAGAGTTATCAACGATATTATGTCCAGCATCTCCAGCCATAAGGTCATCGCCTTTGCCGCCCTTTAGAACATCGTCTCCACCTTTGGAGTCATCCTTGATATTCTTGCCGGCATCGCCAGACATGATGTCATCACCACGACCACCTTTGAGGATGTCGTCTCCACCTTGAGAGTTATCAACGATATTGTGGCCAGCATCTCCGGCCATAAGGTCATCGCCTTTGCCGCCCTTTAGAACATCGTCTCCGCCTTGAGAGTTATCAACGATATTATGACCAGCGTCGCCCGACATAAGGTCATCGCCTTTACCGCCTTTTAGAACATCATCTCCGCCTTGAGATTTATCCTTGATGTTATGACCAGCGTCTCCAGACATAAGGTCATCACCTTTACTGCCTTTTAGAGCATCATCTCCGCCTTGAGAATTATCTTTGATGTTCTTACCAGCATCACCTGACATCGTGTCGTCACCCTTGCCTCCTTTAAGGATGTCGTCTCCACTCTTGGAGTGATCTACGATGTTATGACCAGCGTCTCCCGCCATAAAGTCATCGCCTTTGCCGCCCTTTAGAATATCATCTCCACCTTTGGAGTCATCCTTGATGTTCTTACCGGCATCACCGGACATGGTGTCATCACCACGGCCGCCTTTGAGAACGTCGTCTCCGCCTTTGGAGTTATCTACGATATTATGTCCAGCATCTCCGGCCATAAAGTCATTGCCTTTGCCGCCCTTAAGGATGTCATTACCACCCTTCGCATGATCAATGATACTTTGCACGGCATCGCCAAGAAGGGTATCGTCACCCTTACCTCCCTTTAGAATATCATCTCCACCTTGGGCACCATCGATAATATTCTTACCTGCATCACCTGCAAGCAAATCATCACCAGGCCCCCCTTTGAGAACGTCATTGCCACCCTTCGCATGATCAATGATACTTTGCACAGCATCGCCAAGAAGGGTATCATCACCCTTACCACCCTTCAGAACATCGTCTCCACCTTGGGCACCATTAATGATGTTCTTACCTGCATCACCCGAGAGCAAATCATCGCCACCTCTACCTACCAGCAGATCATCGCCCCCAAGTGCACCGTTCTCAAGTGACCCTGGCGTATCACCAACAAACGTATCGGCTTGCTCTGATCCACGCTGAACTGAATCAAACATCTTGTTGATTTTGCTGTGCACTGCGTTAAAGAAGTCATTGTTGATGAAATTCTGAATTTGCCCTTCACCGGTTGCATGCTCTGCAATAAAGTCTGTACTGCCCTGCTTATCTACTTTATTACTCGTTTCTTCAAATGAGCTCAGATCATATTCTGAAGAAGACAAGTCTGGGCTTTTCTCTAAATCACGCGACTCGAAAAAAGAATTATACCCTTGTGAGGAAGGCTGTTGGTCAGCTAAAAGTTCTTCAGAATCCTCCTCTTGATCCTCCTCCACTAGCGCGTCATTTTCTGCGGCTATCTCAAGGAATTCTTCTTCATCTTCAAAGTTGAGGGTCTCTTGCTGGTATTCGTTATCATTCGCTTTATAGTGAACCGCCAAGACGCCTTCAGGCAAAAAAGGATTGAACACGTTAGCCGGGTCAACTGGCTGTGCAGCATTGCTCTGATAATCAGAAAATTTTTCTTGAATCGAGTTTGAAATTTTCTGAATACTATTTGCAAGTTCATCAAGTGTCATAATTTTCCCCGAGCACCTGGTTTAACCAGGATCATTGTTATTTACGGTAACGCCAAGTTCGACTTGAACTATGGCTCCGTTATCTGCGCTGACATAAGTGTCGTATTCCCCCGGCGCGGCTCCATCGGGTAGTGGTGCAGCATTATTATCTAATACCCAATTTCCAGTATCCAGTGTGACCGTGTCTCCGTTATCACCATCAAGAATCAACGTATTATTTTCAGCCCCCATATTCATGACATCTGTTGCTGTAAGGTTCACTTGGTTAGCCAGCGCATTATCCATATCGATTTTCTCAACCCCTTGCACGTTTGCCAGGTTAATCAGACCGCTGCCGTCAACATCCAACAAGTCAAAGTCCGCACCACCATCGATTAACGAGTCAAGGCTGTCATACTGGATGGTATCATCACCCGAACCACCAAAGATCTGGTCAACGCCGGCGCCACCGTCAATAAAGTCATCACCACCATTTCCATTGTCTGTGCCACCTGCATCTCCGTAAATGGTGTCGTTGCCTTCTCCGCCATAGATCGTGTCATTACCACCCTGTCCATCATTTCTTATATCATCTCCAGCATCACCATATATGGTATCATTGCCCTCTCCGCCATAGATAGTGTCATCACCACCGTGACCATCACTTCTAATATCATCTCCAGCATCACCATAAATAGTGTCACTGCCAGTTCCACCATGAATGGTATCATCACCACCAGTTGAATCGACTATATCATCTTTAGCATCACCATATATGGTATCCGAACCTGCATCTCCATGTAGGGTGTCATCACCACCCACACTGCTGTTACGCAAGTCACCCCCATAATCAGACCCAGAACGTCCACCCGCATCACCCACGATCAAATCATCATCATCACCACCATAGATAATGTCGTCACCACCTATAGCATTACTCATATCCTTTCCGGCATCGCCATATAGGGTATCGTCTCCATCACTACCATAGAGGATATCAGCACCCCCTGTTGCGCTATTTAAGTCACCGGAAAGGTCACCATAGATAGTATCGTCATGGTTTAATCCATCTATGTAATCATCACCTAAGCCACCTGTTTTGGTGTTTTTACCATTATTTCCATAATCAACATCCTTAACATCCATCTGGAAGACATCGGATACAGTTGCGCCAGATGAATCTGTCGCCGTCACTTCAATGTTATAGACGCCGCTGTCATTGCTGTCTGGAGAGCCCGATATAACACCGGTATTGGCATCAATACTTAACCAAGAAGGAAGCGATCCTCCACCTTGCAGTTGCGCACTGAACGTCAGGGTATCGCCAACATCAGCATCCGAGAAGTTTGAAGAAACGTCATAACTGATGTCATCACTTTCCGTTCTAATAATATCAGCAATAGGCATGACAGTCGGTGCAGAATTTACACCATCCACTGTCACCTGGAATACATCTGAAACGCTAGCGCCCGCTGCATCGGTCATAGTGACTTCGATATTATAGCTTCCAACATCGTTACCATCTGGTGTTCCAGATAATACGCCTGTACTTGCATCAATGCTTAACCATGCAGGAAGTGCTCCACCACCTTGCAGCTGAGCGGTATAGTTTCTAGTGTCACCAACATCTACGTCTGAAAAACTGCTGCTTACATCATAGTTAAGCGCAGTATTCTCATCAACCGATGTATCACTGATTGGTGTAACTGTAGGCGCGTCATTAGTATTGTTAACCGTAATCTCGAAAGCATCACTTACAGTGGCACCTGCTGAGTCAGTTGCAGTAACCTCAACATTAATACTTCCAACATCATCGTTCTCAGGAGTTCCAGACAATACACCTGTATTAGCGTCGATACTCAACCAAGCTGGAAGAGCGCCGCCACCTTGAAGTTGTGCGGTGTAAGTTAAAGTATCACCCACATCTGAATCATCGAAGTTACCACTGACGTCGTAATTTAAAAGACTATCTTCATTGACTGCAGTATCGCTAATCGGTGTAACTGTAGGCGCATCATTGGTATTGTTAACATCAATCTCAAACGTATCTGAGACAGTAGCACCTGCAGCATCGGTTGCTGTGACTTCTACATTATATGTGCCGATATCTCCATTATCTGGAGTACCGGAAAGAACACCGGTGTTAGCATCGATGCTCAACCATGAAGGTAATGCCCCTCCGCCCTGAAGCTGAGCACTAAATGTCATCGTGTCGCCAACATCAACATCATCAAAGTTGCCGCTGACGTCATAGTTCAATAGTGAATCTTCACTCACAGATGTATCACTGATTGGTGTTACCGTTGGTGCGTCGTTGGT
>JBMYXZ010000004.1:0-31878 GCA_049608925.1 Alphaproteobacteria bacterium
CCAAAACATCAATTTCGGTCGGAGGAATTCCATAATTACTTTCAAAGAAAAATTCATCAGATTAGGTATCCCTTTTCTCATCGGTATACCTTTAATCGTTCCTTTACTGGCATACCCTAAGTACGAGCACTTTATCCAGCCTGGCATTGGCTATCTCGACTTTTGGTATCTATTCTTAACTGAACGCATTCAAGCTGGCCCCAATTGGGTAATGTATGCAATCTTCTTGTATTCGGCAGTTATGGTATTAGCATATAAGGCTATACGCCCCGTGTTCAACCTTATGGCATGTTTTGTGACCTGGGCCACACGCAATCCTGTTCCGGGGTTCATCACAGTTGGCGCTATCAGCGCCACAATCTTGGGGATTAGTGACCTGATTTGGGGCGCGCCCTGGTGGATGGGAAAGTGGGTATTCCATTTGCAGTCCTCGCGCTTTATCTTGGTTGCCTTCTTCTTCACTTTAGGTGCCGCATTTGCTCAAGCTGGATTAGCTGACAACAAAAAGTTCATGGAGGCCTTTTCCGATAAATGGATTTTGTGGGTAGGCCTTGTTGCCCTGTTTGGCATACCGTACATGTGGTATTCCACAACATTCTACCACGAAGGTGCCTTCAACGAGGACATCCGCATATTCTTCAGCCGAGGCGGCAGTTGGGGCCCTGAAGCTTGGGACATTATCTTTGATGCTGCCCCTCCTATTCTGATTCGCACGACTATGCATGGCTTTATGTGCTTGTCTCAAGCACTGGCTTTGCTGGCTGTCTTTTATAAATTCGTTGCCACGCCAACTCCTATGTGGACGTCGTTAGCTCGTAACTGCTATGGAATATTCATTATCCACGAAGCTGTGATGGTCTGGAGCCAATACATGCTGACTGGCTCAGGACTGCCAATCCCATTGAAGTTTGCATTCGTGTTCATAGTTGGACTATCTGTTGCTTGGACAGTAAATGACAAAGTCTTGCTGAAGATACCGTTGGTGAAAAGAGTGCTTAGCCCGAATGGGTGAGCTGAGCTAGCTTAGCACTATAAGATATAAATATCCCAAATAAGGACTATCCGAACAAAGAGCCCCTTCAACAAATAAATGCTAAAGGGGCTTGCATACGCAAATATGCCTTATATCCTTTCGATGTCAAGTGTCAAAGATCCTGTATTGAAAAGCTGCCGGATATTTTCACCTAAAGCATCAACTTCATCAACTTCATCATCATCATCATCAACCCTCAATACCCTAAACGTATGCCGCTTTCTTATGCCATCAGTTATCACTTCAGGGTTGATATTATTTCCATTCCTGGGGGCTGCCCCACTTGCAGTCCGAACAGTCCCATAGCCTATAAAATTCACTTTATTTTTCAAAACTGGCAAAAGATACTGATCAAAAAGCATACGAGACGTAGTAGTAACACTACACCAGGTATCCCATAAGAATTTAATAAACATATGTCCAAAGCTTACTGGAGCAAAGTAATGTCTATCTTCTTTTTTAAACAGCGCCTTAGTGCCTGCTTCTTCTGTTTCAAGTGTTTCAAGTTGAGACTCATAACTTCTAATTAGCTCCCTGCAACACTCTAAATCTTCCTCTTTCATGGATTTAGCTTGCTTTGAGCTCAAGATTAGCTTTGCAGTTTTTGCCGGATACTCAAAAAATTCCTCGAAGAGCATCCTATTGCACGTAAAGTAACCAAATGGATCATCACTTTCAGAAGAAATAGAGGAAGTGGCCGATAAAATTGTAGCCGCAAAATATAAATAAGTAGTTTTGATCTTTATCAATTCAAATCCAATGATATTTATATAGCTACTATATTAATAATTTAATTTATTATTTTTGTCAATGAAACAAAATCTTATTGTGAAGAATGGGTTTTGTGGGTTGGTCTTGATCCCCTGCTGGGCATACCATACATGTAGTATTCCAAAACATTCTATCACGAAGATGCTTTAAACCATTCAAGTAAAAGACGGTTTGATCAACAGATTAAATTTCTGAGTGACTTTGCAGTCCAAAGCAGTCTCATATCCTGCTTTTCTTAAGATTTTTGCGCAGTCTTCTTGGATACCTGTAATTTTGATGTCTTTATTAGCTTTGTGATATTTATCAATCAGAGTTTCAATGGCTTGAAGCGCCGAATGATCCCAGATTTTACTGCTTTCAAAGTTGATCACAACTGCTTGCGGATCACTGCTGATATCAAATAATCCTTTAAAGGTCGTAATGGATCCAAAAAAGAGCGGGCCTGTTATGTTGTATATCTTAACGGACTTATCATCATTGAAGGATGTCTTCACAAAAATTTGCTTAGCACTTTTCCAGCAGTACGTCAGGGCCGACAGTATGACACCTGCAAATACAGCTATCGCAAGGTCAAAGGCAACAGTCATACCTGACACTAGGACCACCACAATTGCGTCTACGCGTGGGATTTTGTTCATGATGCGAATACTGGACCAGGCAAAGGTTCCAATAACCACCATGAACATAACGCCTACAAGTGATGCCAAAGGGATTTTTTCAATTATTGCCGAGCCAAACAAGATGAAGCCTAGCAAGGAAACGGCGGCGACTATTCCGGATAGGCGTTTTCTAGCACCGGCGCCGATGTTAATCATGCTTTGTCCGATCATCGCACAACCACCCATGCCGCCAGAAAAGCCAGTGACAACATTTGCAAGCCCCTGGGTCATGCATTCTCTGGCATTATCGCCACGGGTTTCTGTTATTTCATCGATCAAAACCAAGGCCAGCAGGCTTTCAAGCAACCCAACCCCTGCTAACGTCACAGCATATGGCAAGATTATCTGAATTGTTTCCCAGTTAACGGGCACTACCGGAATATGAAAGCTGGGAAGCCCTCCTGCTATGCTTGCCATATCGCCAACACTTTTTGTATCGATTCCCAGTAGTTGCGTAATACCAAAAATAAGTAAAATCGCTGCAAGAGCCGATGGAATAGCTTTGGTAATCTTGGGAAGGAAATGAATAATAGCCATAGTGACAGCAACTAACGCCAGCATGATATAAAGCTCAGTCCCCTGCATCCAAGCGTATTCGCTATTCCCTGACACCGTCTTGAACTGCCCGAGTTGCGCCAGAAATATGACGATGGCCAGGCCATTCACAAAACCCAACATAACAGGATGCGGAATTAGTTTTATAAACCTGCCAAGGTTCATCAGTCCCACACCTATCTGGATAATCCCCATTAAGACGACAGTCGCAAACAGATATTCCACTCCATGGTTTATGACCAGGGAAGCCATCACAACCGCCAATGCCCCGGTTGCGCCTGATATCATGCCAGGGCGTCCGCCAAATACAGAGGTAATTAAACATACTATAAAGGCTGCATATAGCCCTACAAGAGGATGTACATGAGCTACAAAAGCAAACGCAATCGCTTCTGGAACCAGGGCCAAGGCCACGGTTAAACCTGACAGGCATTCAGTCTTAAGATTGGATAGTGAATTTAATTTTTGGAAAAGCTTACTCATGTTGACCATCTAAAAATACTTATACAGTGTATGTGGGGGGTATGGACAAAATTGTCAAGCTTATAAAAGGGAAAGAAGCAGGCATGAACAAACCTTAACTGATTTACTTTTTATATATAATTATTACTCAATTATTAATATAATTTCACTAATTAAAATATCATTTAAATTCAATATTTTAGACAAAATATCCTTTAAAATCAGCGCAAAACTTTTCTTGTCCTGTTAACGTCTCGTTTACCAATACATAATATTATCTAAACATAAGATTATAACTTTTACAGGCAAAATTAAAGGTCAGAAAGATGAAAGACTTATTTAATGGCTCCATTATCCTGGCGTTCGTCGGCATGATATTGATGTTTGTAGCATCACCGGAGACAACAACAGAATATGTAGGAGATGTTATTGGAGAAATCTCACAATATTCCTATAACCCAGCTGATGCTGTCATCAGAAGTTGCGCAAGAGGAGAAGACTTGCTTAACTCCAACCGTCATCAAGGCTGTAGCACCTTTCCTTACAGTATGTCCATGGTTGGCCTTTACGACGTCCACAGTGTTTTTCCTTACAGCGGTAACATGATGCGTTAAGTTTCTTTGACATTGGCTGCGGATATTGTCATGATCTTACATAAGGCTCCGTGAAGAAAGCGTAAGGTTATGACATCAATGACAATAATTCCATTGCCGCTGTTAAAAGATAACTACGCTTACCTACTTCATTGTCCTCATACTTCAGAAACTGCCATTATTGACCCGTCCGAAAGCGCGCCAGTTATAGAAGAACTCGATAAACGTGGCTTGAAGCTAACGTATATTATTAATACGCACCATCATCATGATCATGTTGGCGGTAATGAGGAAATTAAAAAACATACAGATTGTCAGGTTGTCTGCTCCTATACCGACCGTAATCGTGTGCCAGGCGCTGATATTTCCTTGAAGGAAGGTGACATCTTTAAGCTAGGGCAACACGAAGCGCGTATTATGGAAATACCTGGCCATACCATTGGTCATATGGCGCTGTGGTTTATAAAAGATGAAGCTGTTTTCGTTGGCGATACCCTATTTTCACTGGGTTGTGGTCGTATGTTTGAAGGCACCCCTGAACAAATGTGGAACTCTTTGCGTCGGTTGGCTGACCTTCCCAGAACCACCAAAGTATATTGCGGACATGAATACACACGTGCCAATGGCCGTTTTGCGTTGGATATAGACCCTCACAATCCGGCTTTAAAAGACTATTATCATCAAGTACAGCAGTTAAGAGATTCTGGCAAACCGACCGTTCCGTCAACTATTGAAATTGAGGTTGAAACCAACCCTTTCCTGCGCGCGCCCTTGCTTGTCGGCGCCCTTGGTCTTGGAGAGAATGTTCCGCCTCATGAAGCCTTTGCTGCCATGCGCCATCGCAAAGACCACTATATAGATTCTTAAACCCGCAGCAGTTCGTCCCAACGGCTCGTATAATGCCTGCTTCTTTTGGCACACCGCGTCATCCAGTTCTGCCGTACGCCCATTGCGCCAAAGACCAGGCTGCCTCGGCCAAAGCGCCGATTAATCTGGTCAAGTGACTGCATTAATTGTGCTTGTTCTGAAGAAACCTTCTGCCCATAGGCAAAAAGGTCGCGCTGCTGGTGTGCTATAGGGCTTAAGTCTAGCAAGCATACCCCTGCTCTGATATACCGATGCCCTGGTTTATAGATACTCTCGAGCACTTTGTGGGCTGCTTTGATAATACTAACCGTATCATTGCACGGCTCGGCAAAGACGTGCACGGCTGAATTACTGTAATAATTATCGCGGTCAAAGCGATTGGTATTGATAAACACGGATATCGCCCCGGTATGTTGGCTGTCGCGCCGAATTTTCCTGGCAGCATTAGCCGCAAAGGTGGCAACCGCCTCTTGTAGTTCTGCAAGTTCGGTAATCTGTTTGCCAAATGTCCGCGACACCACCGTGGTTTTCTTAGCAGCCGGTGTATGGTCAAGACCTATGCAGGCCACGCCATTCAGCTCGCTATGCAAACGGGCACCAATCACCCCCATACGCTGACGCACCCAAGCCGGTGGCGCCTGCTTTAAATCCAGCGCCGAAAAGATACCTTGTGCTTGCAGCATACGACTCCAGCGCCGACCGACGCCCCAGATATCCCCTACGTTAATCTGACGTAGAACAGCATCTTGGTCAGGTTGTGCGGTAAGGTCATAAACATTCTTTTGGGCAGGATCTTTCTTTGCAATATGATTTGCCAGCTTGGCCAGTGTCTTGCTGGCACCAAAGCCTACAGAAATCGGCATCCCCACCCACTGACGCATACGATCTCGCAGCATTTCGCCATATGATTGCAGGTCAGTAAACGCCATATTGCTGACATCCAAGAAAGCTTCATCAACGGAATAGACTTCCAGTTGCGGGCAACTGGCTTCCAGGATATTCATCACGCGCCGCGACATGTCTTGATATAAGGTGAAATTCGATGAAAACGTCGCAATGTCGTGCTTCAGGACTAGGTCTCGGACTTGATAGATAGGCTGCCCCATCTTGATCCCCAAAGCCTTCACTTCATTGGATCTGGCGACAATACATCCATCATTACTGGACAACACCATCACAGGGCGATTTTCAAGGTGAGGCTGGAACACCCGCTCGCATGAAACGAAGAAATTGTTACAGTCAACTAATGCGAATGTTTTCCCATCTGTCATATTTGAAGAGTACAACAGGTTGGAGGGATTTACCATATTAAGTGTTTGCGGTGAATTGGGAGGATGGTCGAGGCCAAATAGAGCATTCAAATACCATCCTCGTACACTACCATAACTGTCCGTGATAAATTATACTGGATGGAAGAGCTTATTGTTTTAGGACTTTCTCAACCCTCTACCCCACACTCCGACTTTCCGTGACTTGTTCACGGAGTCCACTCTCAGGCATACTCAGCTGCAGAAAACTAGAGTATATTCTCGATTTTCCAAATCTCGAGGGTTGGTGGACTCCGGGCATAAAGCCCGGAGCGTCGGAGTGTTCGGCTGAGGGGGGAGAAAATTCTGAAACATCCCGCAATTCAATCAGTTCAGACACGCAATCTTATATCTAAAACCATACCTGACACCTGCATCCCATTTAGTCAAAATCATTTACCCAAAGCTTAACATTCGTTAACCTTTTGTTAGTAAATGGCCTCCTATCATGCGGGTGTAATGCGGCAGTGCCGGTATAATCAGTATATTCCCCTAGGAGGCCCTCACAATGTATAAATTACCAAAAATCTGGATCAGCTCGCTGTTCGCAGTAGGCTTATTGGTCGGATCAGCGCATGATGTAATAGCTTCAAAAAATGAGGTGCTCGTAGAGGGCGCCGCAGTAGCAAAGCCCAGCAAATTGCAGGGTGAATTAAAAGAATTTAAAAAAGCCTCCTTACGTGTTGGTGCAAGCATTATCGGTGCAGGCAAAGCCATTGAAGACAAAGATCATGACAATGAAGTAATTAAAGAAATCATCTCATACTTTATCAGAGAACAAGGATTTTTTGAAGCTGGAGGTAAGTACGATGCTGAAACCATCATTAATGTTGGTAAAACTCTTCTTGAATTAACATATAAAATATCTGCCGGCCTTAATAATATTGACTGGGGCAATAATACTAGATGTGCCAGATTTCTGACTGGATGCTCTGCAGGCCTCCATCGCGCGGTTCGGCTGACTTATGAAACAGGTAAAGCAGTAAATAAGCTATATAAATATGGACCTGAGTTTGTTAAGTACTTCCAAGCATACCGCAACGAACCACAAAAACTCCTGGAACTATTGGGAAGCAATGAGGGTGAGGATTTGGTGAGTCTAGGCAAGAAAGCAAAAGAAATCTACGGCATCTTACTCGAGTTCTATAAAAAAACGGAAGTCATAGTTTACGACACCAAGAAAAAGCCTGAGGAAGTAAAATTTGATGAAATTATTTTTGTTAAACCTGAACAAGTAAACCCAAGAACGGTCCTCAAATATGAGATCGAAGAAGAAGAAGGCGGCAAAGGCAAAGAAGATGATGGTGCAAACGACAACACCTAACCTCTTCCTAGCCTAGCGTGCACCATACCGGTGCATGATCAGACGCTTTTGGCAGGCCTCGGACGGTATTATCAACCGCTGAGGCCTGTGTTCTATCAGCTGCTTGTGGAGATGCCAGCAGCAAATCAATCCTTAGACCATTATTATTCTGCCAAGACCCGGAACGGTAATCCCACCAGGAATAAAGCTCGGACGTATTTGGGTTAATGGCACGCGTTACATCTGTCAGCCCCAGATTCATCAACGCCCGCAGTTTTTGACGCTCAGGAAGGCTGCAATGCAATCGCCCCTGCCACTTTTGCGGGTCGTATACATCAGCATCAGCCGGTGCAATGTTATAGTCCCCGCCCAGAATAAAAGCTTCATCATAGGTTAACAGCTCTTGCGTATGGGTATTCAATCGGTCTAGAAAGTCCATTTTATAGGCGAACTTTTCCGACCCCAACTCGCTGCCATTTGGCACATAGATCGAGGCCACCCTGACATCACCAATGACGGCTTCGATATAACGCGCTTGTTCATCACTGTCATCGCCTGGCAATGCGTAGATAGCATCTTCGATTGGGCGTTTTGATAATATAGCCACACCGTTGTAGGATTTCTGACCAACGACTTCGATGTTATAGCCCAGATCCTCGATTTCCTCACGCGGGAAGGCCTCTGCCTGGCATTTTGTTTCTTGCAACAAGACAACGTCCGGCTGTACAGACGTCAGCCAGTCAGTGACAATCGGCAAGCGCGCCTTAATCGAGTTTACATTCCAGGTGACAATTTTCATTTCATTCTTTTCTTTCTTCAAGATGACTTAATAACCAAGTGATCATCATCGTTGGCTGTTACAACAATCTTATCCGTCACCTTGCCCTCTAGAATCATACTAGCAACAGGGTTCTGCAGCTCTTTCTGAATAACACGCTTTAATGGACGCGCGCCATAAGCAGGATCATACCCCGCTTTGGCAAGCCATTGCTTGGCAGCATCATCCAAATCAATGCTTAGCTGTCGTTCTGCCAACAGCTTCTCCAGACGTTTCAACTGGATGGAAACGATGCCTTCCATATCCTCTAGCTTCAGACGATCAAACAGTAATATATCGTCCAAACGGTTCAAGAATTCTGGCCTGAACGCGCCTTTGACGACCTCCATTACTTGATCCCGGATAGATTCTGCAGACTCACCTTCCGCTAGATCTGCTAGCAAATGACTGCCCAAGTTCGATGTCAGGATAATAATCGTGTTGGTGAAGTTCACCACATGCCCTTGACCGTCCGTCAGCCTACCATCATCCAATACCTGCAGCAGGATATTGAATACGTCTGGATGGGCTTTTTCAACCTCATCAAACAGAATGACTTGATAGGGTCTACGGCGTACAGCCTCGGTCAGTGCACCGCCTTCTTCGTATCCCACATACCCTGGAGGGGCGCCAATCAGGCGGGCCACAGCATGTTTTTCCATATATTCCGACATATCAATGCGCACCATGGCTGTTTCATCATCAAACAAGAAACTCGCCAACGCTTTGCAAAGCTCGGTCTTACCAACACCCGTAGGCCCCAAGAACAGAAATGATCCTATCGGTCGATTAGGATCTTGCAACCCGGCACGCGCCCGCCTAACTGCCTCGCTGATAGCTGTAACAGCATGGCTTTGGCCAATCACACGGTTATGCAGCTCGGATTCCATGCTCAGCAGTTTTTCTTGCTCACCAGCCAGCATTTTATCCACTGGGATACCCGTCCAACGAGAAACAATCGACGCAATGTCTTCGTCTGTCACTTCTTCGTTTAACATGCGCTCGACATTCGCCGCAGTATCGTCGTCTGATTCCTCGATCTTCTTCTCAAGGTCTGGAATCACTCCGTACATCAGCTCACCAGCTTTTTCCAAATTACCCTCGCGTTGTGCACGCTCCAGCTCCATCCGGGCCTGGTCCAGCTGTTCTTTGTATTTCTGAGATTTGTTAAGCTGTTCTTTCTCGCCTTCCCAAACACTGGTCAGCTGCTGAGATTGCTCTTCTAATTCTTTTATTTCTGCATCTAGCTTGGTTAAACGCTCTTGCGATGCCTTATCTGATTCTTTCTTCAGAGCCTCGCGCTCGATCTTCATCTGAATGATACGCCGATCGAGCTCGTCGATAGCTTCCGGCTTAGAGTCAACTTCCATGCGCAAACGGCTTGCAGCCTCATCCACCAGATCAATCGCCTTATCTGGCAGAAAGCGATCAGTGATATAGCGATTCGACAGTTGCGCGGCTGCAATGATTGCACCGTCGGTGATACGCACGCCATGATGCAGTTCATACTTTTCCTTAATACCACGCAGGATAGAAATTGTGTCTTCCAGCGTTGGCTCTGGCACAAATACAGGCTGAAAGCGGCGCGCCAAAGCAGCATCTTTCTCGATATATTTGCGGTATTCATCAAGAGTCGTTGCGCCAACACAGTGCAGCTCACCTCGTGCAAGTGCAGGCTTCAACATATTTGATGCATCCATTGCCCCTTCTGATTGACCTGCCCCTACCAATGTATGTAGCTCGTCAATAAACAGGACAATGTTGCCACCGGATGCTGATATTTCTTGTAGAACAGACTTTAAGCGCTCCTCGAATTCACCACGGAACTTCGCCCCTGCGATCAAAGAGCCTAGGTCCAAAGCCATCAGCTGGGTGTTCTTAAGATTTTCCGGCACATCTCCATTTACAATGCGTTGAGCGAGACCTTCCAAAATTGCCGTTTTACCAACACCGGGCTCACCAATCAGCACTGGGTTATTTTTGGTGCGGCGAGACAGCACTTGAATAGTACGTCGGATTTCTTCATCACGCCCGATCACGGGATCCAGCTTGCCTTCACGCGCAACAGCCGTCATGTCCCGAGCATAGCGATTCAACGCATCATAGGACCCTTCTGCTGTTGCAGTATCTGCCTTCCGGCCTTTTCGAATGTCTTTGATAATTTGGGTAAGCTTCTTTTGAGTCAGCCCGGCACGCTGGAGAATTTCCCCTGCGGGCGAGTCAGACATGGTGAGCGCCATTAACAAGCGCTCTGACGTTACAAAGGTATCCCCTGCTTCCTCGGCCAGCTTGCCTGCCTGATCGATGACGCGCGCCACCTCTGGGGCCAGGAACAAGTTACCAGCTGCTGTGCCTTCAACTTTTGGATATTTATCGAGCGCCCCTGCCACAGAGCCTGTGATAGAAGCTGAATCAATACGCGCCGATTCAAAAATCTTGAAGATAACGTTGTCAGAGTCTTCCAACATCGCCGCCAGCAAATGCTCGGGCGTCAACTGTTGATGAGACCGTTTCAAGGCTACAGACTGAGCCTGTTGAAAAACAGTTCTTAGTTGCTCTGAAAATTTTGACACATCCATCTTAAGACTCCTTCTAAATTAATGAAGCTGCCTTAAGATAATACGTTCTCAAGCCTCAAGCAATAGCCTCAATCAGCTGGTTGAGGCTGGGAGATCCTAAAGTAGTGTTCGGCGAACTGTAGATAGCTCTCGGCTTCTACACGATTACCGGCAGAAATTGCATCTTTCGCTCGACTAACATACTTTTTATGTTGCTCTTTAGGGTTGCCACCACTTCTATGCTGACGATTTGGTGCATGATTATATTTTTGCTGCGAAGACTTATTAGTTTTACGACGCATATATACCTCTAATGTTGTTTTTTAAAAACCAGACAACGATCGATGTTGCTTAAATCTTTAATGGTTTCTGTATGTTGCAAACCATTCTGTTGAAAAACCTTTATGACATCTTCTACCATACCAATACCTATTTCGATGAAACACCTTCCTTGTGGGTGCAGTAATCTACTGATATCAGCAGCTATCAACTTATAAGCTTCAAGACCGCTTTCACCTCCATCCAACGCCAAAAATGGATCATAATCCCGAACATTTCTATCAAGATGATGAATATCTTCGGTTTTAATGTATGGAGGATTACTTACGATCACATCAAACTGGTCTACAAGTTTTTCGCCCCAATTAGAGCAGATGAACTCGGACCTTGCCTGAATCTTATGTTTTGTAGCATTTTCTTGTGCTACCTGCAAGGCCTCTCGTGAAATATCCACACCGACTCCAGAGGCCTTGGGACACTCTAGTAAAAGCGTAATCAAAATACAGCCAGTCCCTGTCCCCAGATCTAAAATCCGGTTGGGGCTTTCAACTGTTTTCAGCACTGAATCAATGATCCACTCCGTATCAGGCCTGGGGTCCAACGTATGCTTTGTGACCTTAAACTTTCTGCTGTAAAACTCGCGCACGCCTAATATTTTCGTGATAGGCTCGCCGTCATTTAAGCGTTGCACACCGTTTTTAACCTGCTTGATTTGTTCGGCTGTTAGGACTTCTTCGGTATGCGCTATCAAATAAAGACGGTCTACGTTCAGAATATGTTCCAGCAGTAGCCGCATATCTTGCGGTCGCGGACCTAGCTTCATTGCCTCGGCAATGGTCATTAAGAAATTTCCGACAATTTGCTTGCTTGATCTTCGGCTGTCAGTGCATCAACCACTTCGTCCAAACCTTCGCCGTTCAAAATTTCCTCAATCTTATACAACGTCAGACCAATCCTGTGATCCGTTACACGCCCTTGCGGAAAGTTATATGTGCGAATTCGCTCGGAACGATCACCACTACCTACTTGGCTTTTACGAGCAGCTGCTCGTTCTGATTCTTTGCGCTGACGCTCGGCTTCATAGATGCGAGAGCGCAAAATCTTCATAGCTTTTGCTTTGTTCTTATGCTGAGACTTTTCGTCCTGCTGAGCAACCACAACACCAGTCGGGATATGCGTAATGCGCACCGCACTGTCGGTGGTATTTACATGCTGCCCACCTGGCCCACTCGAGCGGAAATAGTCAATACGAAGATCTTTTTCATCAATCTCAATATCGACTTCTTCAGCTTCCGGCAAAACAGCAACCGTTGCCGCTGACGTGTGGATTCTGCCGCTGGTCTCCGTCTCCGGCACACGTTGCACACGATGTACACCAGATTCGAACTTCAACCGCGCAAACACGTTTTTACCTGACACCATCATGCTGGCGTCCTTTACACCACCGATGCCGGTATCGCTGATGCTCATCAACTCGGTTTTCCAGCCATGATTTTCAGCATACCGCTGGTACATACGTAACAAATCTGATGCAAACAGGGCTGCTTCATCACCGCCTGTGCCGGCGCGGACTTCAACAATCGCGTTTCTTTCATCGTCTTCATCCTTTGGCAGCAGCAATACCTTGATCTGCTGTTCATGTTCTGGCAGCGAACTTTGAAGCTCCTCCAGCTCTGCCGTAGCCATCTCGCGCAGATCAGCATCGCCTTCTTGGTCTGCAACCATGGCTTCAAGGTCTTTGCTATCCTCAATGGCCTTAATATATTCATTTATGGCCTCAACGATAGGCCCCATGTCTGAATATTCCTTTGAAGCCTGGGCAAATTCTTTTCCGTCCAGGGCGCCTTGGCTTAGCTGATCACCTAAATCTTGGTGACGCTCAATAACTTTAGATAGCTTATCTACAAAAGAAGCTTGGTCGGTCATGCATCAATACTCTTTAAAAACGTCGCAATATTATCAAATTCTATCGCTGTTTGATCACCTGACTGCAAGTTGCGGACCATCGCCTTACCTTGTTCAAGCTCATCCTCGCCAATGATAATAGCCGTCTTAGCTTGCATCTGGTTTGCCTTCTTCAGGCGCTTCGACATATTACCGGAATAGCCCATCTCAACCCGAAGACCTTGATTACGCAGCAATTGCATCAACGGCACTGCTTTGGCTTCTGCAGCCTCTCCCAATGGCACAAACATATGCGAAGATTCACCTGCTGGCGGATTCTGCAGCAACAGTGCCAAGCGATCGATACCACCTGCCCAGCCTACACCCGGCAAGTCAGATCCGCCCATGCGCTTAACCAGCCCATCATAACGACCACCTGCAATGATTGCCCCTTGCGCGCCGAGAGAATCAGACACAAACTCGAATGCCGTATGGCAATAATAATCGAGACCTCGCACAATACGATAGTTCAAACGATGGGGAATTTTCAGCCCTTCCAGCATCTCGATAACGCGCGAAAAGTGATCTTCAGAAGCTGCATTCAAATGCGCGCGATATACAGGTGCATCGAGCAAAAGCTTCTGATCACTGTCGCTTTTACTGTCCAAAATACGCAACGGATTTTTTTCAAGTCGCATCTGGCTTTCTTCCGACAGCTGACTGCGAAAATCATGCAGATATTCGATAAGAGCTGCCCGGTAGGAGTCTCGGCTTTCATTATCTCCAAGCGAGTTCAGCTCCAAAGTGTAATCACCTTGTAAATCCAGTGATTGGATAATCTGTTGACCAAGCGCCATAACCTCGACATCTGCAACCGGACTTGCCACCCCTAACAGCTCAACACCAATCTGGTGAAACTGCCTGTAGCGACCTTTTTGAGGGCGCTCGTAGCGGAACATTGGTCCAGAATAAAAATACTTCAGCGGTGTCTGCTGTGTAAGCCCATTAGAAATCACGGCACGCATAACGCCGGCGGTCCCCTCTGGCCTTAGCGTCAAATCTTGCTCGCCACGGTCTGCAAATGTGTATGTTTCTTTTGTCACCACATCAGATGTTTCCCCCATATGGCGGAAAACATCGGCAAATTCAAAAATGGGGGTATCGACTTCTTCGAATCCATATAAACTGGCAAGTTTTTTTGACGTATCCGACACATAACGCATGCTTCGGCATTCATCTGGTAGTAAATCACGGGTACCACGAGCTGGTTGAAACACAATTAGTCCTTCAAAAACTGATATAATGTTGCTGGCTAAGACCCAAATACAAAAGAAATATTCTTCAGCACCTGGCCGGTCTTTCCGAAACTTTTGGCAGGCTGCCCATCAATTGACAACCCAATCCCACCAGCGTTTCCTGTAGATAGAGTTAATCCATCTTGTGCAGAAATGTCAATGGATTCTCCTGGCTGAAGGTTGCGATTCACCACTGAACGGCCCGTAATATCCTGAATTTCCAGCCAGCTGAAGGAATTTGCCACGATCTTAAAAGTGCCCTGCTCTGGTAAGCGTATGCTGTCGCCAGAAGCAAGCGTATAGGCCTCGACGATTGTCTGCTCAGCAGGTTCCGCCGCAGGCGTTTCTGCTACTGGCACCACTGCTGCGCTTTCTTCAGCGCGTTCTTCAGCGAGTTCTTCAGCGAGTTCTTCAGCGATTGCTTCCCCGACAGTTTTGTCAGAGACTTCTGGCATTTGTGGCAGAACGTCAACTTCTTCGGCCTCTACAGATGGTGTAAACGACGGTATCTGCTGCACTTGTGACAATATTGGACCGGAAAAATGGTACCACAGGAAGTACAAAACAAGACCTGCAAACAAAGCCCCCATAACCATTGCAAACTTTGGCGCACCGTTCTTTGGGATCGGAGACGGAAAGTCCAAAAGCTCAGCAGGTTTTGCTCGGCCATAAAGCTCTTGATACAGTGCTACCATGCGATCACAATCCAAGCTTAAATGCTGGGCATAGGTGCGGACAAAACCAAAGGTAAATACCTTTTCAGGCAAGGCTTCAACATTTTCTTCTTCGATTGCGATGATATATGTTTGGCTGATGCGCAATGTATCGGAAACATCTTTATGAGACTGCTTAAGCTTTTTACGAGCTTTCTCGAAAATAACGCCAGGAGACTCATGAGTTTCTTCTGAATCAGGCTGTGCAGCTAGCGCATCATCTTCAATAATCTTTTGGTTTTGTGAAGCCATTTCTTCCAGCAAAATAGAATATTGTTACTATAGTAGTAGCAAATTTATCACATGGATCCAACTGTTTATTTTGCGGTGGGTAGGCCCTTAATATATCCCGTGATCCCGGGTATATGATTCAATTTCATGATGAATATCACCACAGGGTCTTTCCAGAAGTTGACGGATGAACATCTCGAAAGATTCAAGATTTAAATTCTGCACCGCCAGCTTTACATGACCCACAGACGGAGGGGCCACGGACAGGGAACGATACCCTATCCCGATCAAGGCTAGTGCCGCAATCGGAGACCCCGCAAGCTCGCCACAAATATGGTGCGGCAGGCCAATGCTGTTACACGTCGAGGCAATATCTTGCAAGAACCTTAGAAAAGGTTGCGACAGGGTCTTAAAACGCTCCGATGCAAAGGGATTATTCCTGTCGACAGCATAAAAGAACTGGAACAGGTCATTGGTTCCAATGGATATAAAGTCTGCATACTTACTAAGTTCGTCAAGCTGGTAAAGTAGCGACGGTACTTCAAACATTGCCCCTACACGCAACCCACTGGGCACCGGCTCATCTTTTGCTTTGGCCCTGTCCATCTCTAGCAAAATAATATCTTTGGCAGCACGGAATTCTGATACTTCGGCAACCAGCGGCACCATAACGCGCAGTGTTTTGCCTTTTGAAGCCCGAATCAACGCCCGAATTTGATGACGAAACAGGCCCGGCCTGTCTAAAGACATCCTAACCGCACGCCAGCCCATAGCTGGATTTTCGCCTCTTGGACAATCCAAATAAGGCAAGATTTTATCGCCCCCTATATCCAGGGTTCTAAAAGTCACAGGCTTATCGCCAGCCAAGTCAATGATGCCCTCGTACAACCTGCGCTGCTCGTCAATATCCGGCAACGAAGACTCGAGCATAAAAGGAATTTCCGTACGATAAAGCCCAACCCCATTGCAGTTGAGGTTGTCTATATTTTCAAGATCCAGTGGCAATCCTGCATTCAACGAGATATCTATCTCGACACCATCTCTGGTGATTGCCGGCAGTTTTTCTGCTTTCTCGATCTTCTGCATATGGCGTTTACGCACTTCGCAAGTATGCTCGAACGTCGCCAGAGCATCTTTGCCGGGTCTAACCATGATCTGACCAGAGTCCCCATTGATAATAATGGGATCGCCTGGCTCGATCCGTAACATTGCGCCACCAACCCTGCTGACCACCGGAACGCCTATGGTGCGCGCGACAATCGCTACATGAGACGTATGCTGCCCCTCTTCCAGGATAAGGCCACCAATACGCTGGTGATCATAATCCAATAACTCTGCCGGCCCCATATTCTGGGCAATCAGAATGATCTTTTGTGATGGGTCAAAAGCTTCATCATCATTTGCTGGGCCACTAAGGCAAGAAATCAACCGTCGGCTAAGGTCTTCAAAGTCCGTAATGCGCGCTTCCCAAAAGCTGTCTTTGTTGCGCAACATCACCTTCTTTAAGTCATCCAAGACCTTTTCGATAGCAGCTTCTGCAGACAAGCCGCGCTCTATGGCTTTGTTAATACGGTTCAGCCATCCTTGGTCATAGGCCAGCATACGGTAGACTTCCAGGATATCTTCCTGATCGCGGCTTAGGCTGAGCGACACATCCTTCAAGATCCCTTCCAGAGAAACTTGCATCTCGGTCACAGCTTTTTGCAAGCGGCGCCTTTCTTTCGACGCATCGTCAGATTTACGGCGCGTAATACCTAGAATTGGTTGATGAAGCACCGCCGTCCCGTATGACAAGCCTGCATTCAATGACACCCCACTAAGGGTTAAGGGCAACCAGGCCGTCCCTTCTTCTGGAATCATCGAATCTACTGGGATGATATCCTCACGAAAGATCATCTCGGAAATGATAACGCTTACGGTTTGGATGATCTCGACTTCTTCATGGCTGAAGGCACGCTTTTCATAGTTTTTAAGCGTCAAAACACCTACAACATGGCCGCCGCGGTTCAGCGGAACTGCCAAGAATCCCTTAAATTCCTCAGCGGTACCAATAACGTGGCTAGAGATTTCCTCCAGACGCTTGGTTGCATCAGAAAGCACCAGAGGTCTGCCATTTTTAGCCACATCCCCCACTAAGCTTTCGCCTATTTTTGCACGCCTGCCCATAATATCTTTAGGCTGGGCACCATTGGTTGAAAACAGCACCAAAAAATCACTGGACGAGCGAATATATACCGAGCAAATATCCGCCTTCATCTCGGCCGCCAGCATATCAATAATCTTGTTGAGGTTTTCTTTAGGAGAAGGCTCGCCAAAGCTCATAGTTTCTCGCAGCTTTCGCAACAAGCGAGAAAAATCTTTAAGTGGCCTGGACGAGCCGCCGGTCATGAAACCAGCCGAATATCGGGGTCTTCCGCCCCTCTGGACTCTAGAGCCGCATTTGCCTGGTCAACGAGCTCTTCAATGATTTCTTCTGTGGATTGCTCACATGTTACCATGCCAACGCTTTGTCCAGCCATAATGGATCCGCCTGACAGATCACCGTCCTTAACCGCACGTCGTAAGGCACCTGCCCAAAAATGTTCGATCTCTAGCTGTGCAGCTGTTTGATCCAATTCGCCAGCATCAAACTTTTGAATAACCTCTCGTTGGGTCTTGATAAAATTATCAAAGGCCTCATTACGGATAGATCGCACCGGAATAATTGGGAAACGTTGATCTAACTGAGGCGACAAAACAGCATCGCGTGCGTTGGCACGGATAAAAGCCTTTTTAAAGTCAGGATGAACTTGAGCTTCTGTTGCGCACACAAAACGCGTACCCAACTGGCAGCCCGCTGCGCCCATCTCGAGATACGAGACAATTGCTTCCCCACGACCAATACCGCCGGCCACAAATATAGGCACACTTGGTAAATTCGGGATGATTTCTTGCACCAATACGCTGGTCGAAACCGGCCCAATATGACCACCTGCTTCCATGCCTTCAAGAACAATGGCATCTGCCCCTTGCTTAACCAAGCGCTTTGCAAGCCCCAGCGCCGGGGCAAAGCACATAACTTTTCTATCTGCTGCTTTCAGCTTCTCAATGATTGGCTTAGGCGGCAATCCACCTGCCAACACAACATGCTGTACGCCTTCATCGATACAAACTTGAGCCAGTTCATCTAACTGAGGATGCATTGTGATCAGGTTCACCCCAAACGGCTTGTCTGTCATTTTAAAGGTTGCTCGGATTTCTTCGGTCAAGATATCAGGCGTCATGGACCCACACGCTATCACGCCGAAACCACCTGCGTTAGAAATTGCCGAGACCAAATGACGATCTGACACCCATGTCATCGCGCCACCTAGAATAGCATATTTCGTTCCCAAGAAATCTGTACCGCGTTTCCATAACTGATTTAACTTACTCATCAATACTTTCCTTATGCGACCTTTCGTTCAGTCGTACTATCTGTTTTCTGTGAAATAAATTGCTTGTGCAAACAACGCACCATATCTTCTTCCTGTGATTTAGGTATTATCTTACCCAAACGCAAGTCACATGATTCAATAAATTGTCCCGGATAATCTGCCAGCAGATCTTTGTACAGCCCCACATCAGTACCCACAATAGATACCATTGACCGCTCTCGATCTATTTTCATCCCTTCGAACGCCACCAGAGCCTCTGCTTGCATAACGTCTTCTGACAGGACAATGAACTTATTGGAGTCTTCCACAAATTCGACGTGAATATGTTGCGTTTTCAGCAAGCTTTTTAACGCTGGTTTGTCTAAATCCTGAGCACCATCAAAAACGGCAATATTCCTGTTGCTTGCAATACCAGTAACCCCTGATGTAGCCGCACTACTGGGTTTAAAGCTTACACAGGTACCGCCACCATCATGAAAGCTGGAACGCACCCATACGGGCACGCCTTGCCTTTTCCCCCACGCGACAGACTCTGGCTGCAGCACTTTTGCGCCTTGCCAAGCCATCTCTAGCATCTCGTCACAATGAACGTAATCCAAGCGATGGGCCTGCGGTACAACCCGTGGATCAGCAGAGTAGACACCATCAACATCTGTGTAAATATCGCAACGATCAGCTTTAAGAACAGCCGCAAGCGCTATTGCTGTTAGGTCAGACCCGCCACGCCCCAACGTTGTGATGCGACCTTCATCACACACACCTTGGAATCCAGAAACGATCGGAATATTTCCTTCTGACAAGCACTGCCTAATAGCAGTTGTTTCAATATCTTGAATTTGCGCTTTACGATAGACAGCATCTGTGCGTATTGGCAACTGCCAACCCAAAAAAGAGCGAGCATCCTGTCCAAGTCCACTTAAGACAAGCGACAACAGGCCACTGGTGACTTGTTCACCGGAAGAAACAACAACGTCGTATTCTGCAGAATCCGGCAGACTATCAACACTTTGGTGTACCCAATTGATCAGCTGGTTAGTCACCCCCGCCATAGCAGAGACCACCACCACAACATCATTGCTTTGGCTTCTTTCGCTAATGATACGTTTGGCAACATGCTTAATGCGATCAATTGATGCGACCGACGTTCCGCCAAATTTTTGAACTATCAAAGACATTGTATGTGTTTACAATTTCAAATTGTTTGTGCAAAGATACCACACTGATATCAAAACGTACAATTATAATGACACCCTCGCCAGCTAGCACAATCGACCAAAATGAAATCAACCATTTCCAACAATTTGCTGACACCTGGTGGGATGAATCTGGCACCTATGCCGCCTTGCACCAAATGAACCCTGTCCGCCTGGGATATATTCAAGATCACATGTCGCGCCACTTTGGAAAAGTCGCCGGCATTTCAGTGCTGGATGTCGGCTGTGGCGGCGGTTTAATATGCGAGCCCATGACGCGCTTGGGCGCCAAAATGACAGGTGTCGACGCCTGCCTGGAAAATATTGAATGCGCAACAGCCCACGCGTCTTCACAAGGCCTAGACATTGACTATCGCCATACAGCCGTTGAACAGGTTGAAGAGTCCTTTGATGTTGTTATTGCCTCCGAGATCATCGAGCACGTCGCCAACCCTCAAGCTTTCATAGAAGCTTGCAGCAAACGGTTAAAACCCAATGGCTTATTGTTCATCAGCACCCTTAACCGCACCCACAAATCATACCTGCTAGGCATCATCGCCGCCGAACATATATTAAGATGGGCCCCTAAAGGCACACATGACTGGAATAAGTTTATAACCCCTGAGGAGCTGCAAATCATGCTGAAGGCTGCAGGTTTGACTACAGCTGATCTGGCAGGAATGGAGTATTCTCCGCTTCGGGCGCGTTGGAAGCTTGGTGATTCAGACGCAATAAATTATATCGCTGTCGCAACTTCTCAAGAACATAAGTAGATGTCATATATGCTATACGTAGGTCCTTCAGTCGCTGGAGACTCCAATAATCATCTGTGAAATATTCTGCCTTTAGCTTGTACCCAGAACTATCTATACACATGGCTTTCAACAAAATATCCAATGGTTGCTCCGTTTTACACGCGACCTCATAGCATGCAATACCTGAGCGGTTAATCGGCGAGTTAATATTGCCAGAGACCTCCAACACATCAATTATATCTCCGCCGTAATCATCAGCCTCCCGGGGCGTTAAAATTGCTCCATACACTACATATTCGGGGATTTCCTCCCAAAGCTGGGCATCTGATTGAAATCTTACATAATATGTATTAAAAGCATCTGGATCATTTTGCTGGGGCGAGGATGCAGTAAGCGGCCATGCCAAGACAATTGCCATAAATAGTCGTAACATAGGCCGCCTCCTGATAGTTTGTTTGCATAAATCACAGATTACCATTTAAGTCTTCAAGTAACTTATTTATCTCGAGCGTTTGGCGCCAAGATATTTTCGCACACTCAAATCTTGATTCTGCATTTTGCAAAAGCTTCCACATAGGGTCTAGAAAGGAATATAGAGACCTGTCAAAAACTTGGTTAGCAGTCTTTGCCTCAGCAACAGCTTTTTCTAGCATTGATACGTCCAACAAATACTTTCCGGCGCCGTCGGTCACATCTTCCATAAATGATTGCATGAAAGACCCCTCCTGAAACTGAAAGCTTAATGTTGTCATATGACCTTTCTTCACGTCAAATTCTTCGCGAAGCATTTGATCTTTGCCAACCACATAAAACTGCCTAGCATCCAGCATCTGCTTATCTTCTTTAACATTGCCTTTCCATGTCTCAGATATTGTTAATACGATCTTGCCAATTTCTAGTGTTTCATCTGAATTGGTCATCCAGCTGGACTTCGGTTTAAAAGCAGCAAACAACAGAGGATCATAACAAGTTGGACTAGAAATTTCTGGCAATTTGCTGTCTTCTGAAGCCACAAACCTAAGAGTATATTTTACATATGCCGGGGCAGCACCTTCTGGATTGAAAGAGGCCTGCACAGTAAAGGTAAAAAGTGTTGCTAAAAAGATGAACAGAATAGATGAACGCATGAGTTACTCCCTGTATTAAAATTACGGAATCATGTTGCCAGACAACCCCTTAACAGGTGGTTAACCCCAGACACAAAAAAAGCGCCCCGAGAGGCGCTTTCTTTGAACAGTTCTTGGTATTTTATACACCAAAATCTTTGAAACGATTTTTGAACTTCGCCAACTGACCACCAGAGTCAAGAATACGATGAACACCTGTCCAAGCTGGATGCGTTTTGGGATCAATATCCAAACGCAAAGTGTCACCCTCTTTACCATAGGTCGAGCGTGTTTCAAATGTTGTACCGTCCGTCATCACAACTGTGATCTTGTGATAATTCGGATGAATGTCCTTTTTCATAACAAAATGTCCTACTGTTAATTCTTAACCATGGTTATAAGGTTTTTTATTCGTTTTTGCAAGTATCAATAAACTTTACGTGACTGCATCGCCATAGAAAGTGTTCCGTCGTCTAGATAATCTAGCTCTCCACCTACAGGAACGCCATGCGCCAGGCCGGAAATCCGCACATCAACCGAGGCTAAGCAATCCACCAGATAGTGCGCCGTCGTCTGGCCATCAACCGTTGCATTCAGCGCCAAAATAATTTCCGTCACAGCAGGATCACTGGCACGGGAGACGAGCCCGCCAATGCGCAAGTCTTCCGGACCAATACCGTCCATGGCCGAAAGTGTACCGCCCAACACGTGATAAAGACCATTATAAAAGCCACTGCGTTCTAATGCCCACAGGTCCGACACATCAGCCACAACACACAAGGTCGACCGATCACGCCTGCTGTCACAACATATTGCGCAAGGGTCTATGCTATCCAGGTTACCGCAATACTGACAATCGCGGACTTTTTCCATCACTTGCGTCAAAGAATCTTTTAAAGGCGCCATCATGCTGGACCGATGCTTCATCAAATGCAGCACAGCACGACGGGCTGACCGAGGCCCCAGCCCCGGCAGCTTGCCGACATAGGATATAAGTTCTTTAAGCTCTGGACCCATATTTTCTTAAAATGGCATATCCATGCCACCAGGCAGCCCCATGCCGCCGGTAACACTTTTCATTTCTTCGCTTGCGCGTTCTTCTGACTTTGCCTTTGCATCGTTAAAGGCCGCAATGATCAGATCTTCCATCATCTCAACATCATTAGGGTCGATTAGCTTTGGATCGATCTTCAGGCCGCGCATTTCCCCTTTACAGTTCAAAGTCACCTGCACCATGCCACCGCCGGCTGTCCCTTCCACCATGATATCCGCAAGCTTTTCTTGCACTTCCATGACTTTAGCTTGCATAGCCTGCGCTTGTTGCATCATCTTTTTAATATTCATCGTCTGTCCTATCTAGTCTTTTATGGGGTTAATATCTTCTATTTTCGCATCTGGGAAAGCCTCAAGCGCGCTTCCAACCACAGGATGTTGCGTTACCTTGTCCAACAGTTCTTGTTGTGATCGCTGTTGTTGTTCTGCCAGAGACGGTGCGCCCGTATCTTGTGACGCCACCACTTCCCAGCGCTGACCTGTCCAATCCTGCAAGTTCTTTGCCAGCGTCGCCAATAGATTTGGCGGTGCACTGGGCCCTGCACGCAGCTCTAGCTTTCCAGGAGCAAAGCTTACCAAATGCAAATCACGCTGCAAGTACGCCGCCAACAAAGGCTCTCTTTTGCTAAGCGCCAGCTCGATAATATCCTCGAACTTACTAATTGCAACAGCTTGTTCAGGCTCTGCGGGCATTGGTTCTTCTGTCGGTGCTGGCTTTGTCGGTGCTGGTGCCTGCTCAACTTGTGCTGGCGCTACCTGTGGTTGCGCTTTTACGGCCACCGGCGCCACGCCCCCTTCTTGCTGAATAGCTTCTTCAGGCGTTGGCAACGCTGCCATATACACCACGCGCAACAATACCATGCGGCATGCCTGCAAAGGATCTGAGGCCATTTGCACTTCTTGAATGCCCTTCATCAATACTTGCCATATTCTGGTCAAGCAAGGAAAAGACAAAGATTGCGCCCAAGCCTTGCAGGCTTCGATATCACTTTCAGGGATGAACAATTGTTCGCTAAGTTCTGGCGCCACCCGCAAGGATGAAACCGTGTGCGCCAAATCCATCAAGTCATTCAAGATCGACAGTGGCTCCCCGCCCGTTTGATAGAGCTCTTGCACGGCGGTCAATACTTTGCCTGCTTGTGCCTGCACCAAATGATCAAACAAGGCCAAAACTTTCGCCCCATCTGCCAGACCCAACATATCGCTGACCAGCTGGGTTGTGATTGTCCCTTCTGACATTGTCACGGCTTGATCAAGAATGGAAATACCGTCACGGGCCGAACCATCCGCTGCACGCGCAATCAGCTGGCAAGCCTTTTCTTCAATCTGAAAGCCTTCTTGTTCTGCAATGCTTTGGAACAACTTCATCAATGTATCTCGATCGATACGCGCCAAGTCAAAGCGCATACAACGCGACAGCACCGTCTTTGGTACCTTGCGAATTTCTGTTGTCGCAAAAATAAACTTTACATGTGCGGGTGGCTCTTCCAGTGTTTTCAACAACGCATTAAAGGCGCTTTTTGACAGCATGTGCACTTCGTCGATGATGTATACTTTTACTGCGGCAGACACCGCTTTGTATTTAACCGCTTCAATGACTTCGCGGATATCATCAACACCTGTACGGCTGGCCGCGTCCATTTCAATGACATCAATATGACGGTCTTGAGCGATTGATACACAAGCTTCACAGGTGCCGCAAGGATCTACAGAATCCTTAACATCCCGACCCGTACAGTTCAGCGCGCGCGCCAGCAAGCGAGCGGTAGTTGTCTTACCAACCCCTCGGATACCGGTGAAAATAAATGCGTGCGGCAGCCGCCCGGACTGCAGACCATTTGTCAGCACCCGCACCAGAACATCTTGACCATAAAGGTCACTAAATTTCTGCGGGCGATATTTGCGTGCTAATACACGATAGTCGCTTGAATCATTTTCAGGTTTATCAGGGAAGTTTAAAAGCTGAGCCTGTGTCATATTACCTTTACTATTACCGGAATCGAAGCATCATAGCACGAGCAAATCTTCTGGCAAAAGGCAAATTTCTAGCCAGAAGAAATTGGCCTCTGTTAGGATTTGATTAATAAGTTTTCCTCAAGATATAATATCTTATTCAGGGCAGGAAAAACACTTATGATAACCAAGACAATTATCCCAAAGTACTATTTTATCTTAGGGGTGCTATTTATCTGTTTTTCGGGATTCCACGCATACAAATCGTGGCAAACGCATGAAATCTTTAATGATGTTAATAAAGCCAGCCAAGCAATATCCTATCTTTTGGAAGCTGCTGGCAACTGGGCTGTTGAGCGCGGCATTACAAACACTGCTTTGAATAGCAAGACTGTTATAACACCAGAAAGAAAAGACAAAATTCTTCAAAGACGTCAAGCCGCAGACTCTGCATTGCGGAATGCCCTTAGAGAAGTTGCAACCTTGAACTTTGTCCGCAAAGATCAATACATTGAGGAAGTCAAATATGTTGCCAAGAATACCGAGCTGCTAAGGAATAAAGCAGACAAGCAGGTAACTTTGACAAGATCATTAAGAGATCAAAGGTTTATCGAGCGCTGGATTCCATCAATGACGCGCTTGATTACAATCTCTCAAATACTACGACAGGCTATCACCCAAAAAGCCGCTTCTGTAAATGGCGAATTAGGCAGGCAAGAGCGTGCCAAACACTATGTTTGGAAAATGAGCGAGTATGCTGGAAAGGTGCGCGCTATTGTTGGAGCTCTTATTTCATCACACAGCCCAATTGACGGCAAAACACATCAAGTTTTATCCGAGTATCATGGCTATGTTTTATCTGCCTTTGAAGAAGTGAAGACACTGACAAAAGATAAAGATGCAACCGTTGTCAGGGATCTCGAATATGTTGAAAATGGTTTTTTTGGATCCTTTAACGATCTAAGACAATCAATTATCAAAGCCGGACTTGATGGCGTTCAATACCCCATAGACTCATCCAAATGGATTGAACTTTCCACACAGGAAATTGATAAAATGCTAGCAGTCCAACATAGCTTAAGAGCAGAAACCGAAACCTATACCGAAAGGCTTCTTGACGAGTCCCTTTACCAACTGATTATTTCCGTAATTCTACTGGTCTTTTCTTTTGTGATTTTCCTAGCCTCCAGCTTTGGAGCCAGAGCAAGACAGCAAGACGAGGTGGAAATGCCATCAGAGCCAGCTACTAACCGTCCAAAAAGCAGACCTGCCTCTTTCGATGAAAGCAGAAAGACTGGATAGATCCACAATCGTATAATCATCATGCTTAGGGTGGATTTTGCCGTGTATAAACACAAAATTCAGCTGGGAAAATTGAGACCAATAAGAATATTCAAATACCATCCCCTCACTCCGACGCTCCGGGCTTTATGCCCGGAGTCCACTAACCCCCGAGACTCGGAGAATCAAGCACACAGTATAGTTTTCTGCAGCTGAGAAAGCCTTAGAGTGGACTCCGTGAACAAGTCACGGAGCGTCGGAGTATGGGGTGGTGGTTTGAAAAAACCATGAAAAAGTATGATTCTCCCCCCTTATAAGATTATTCAGGACATTTATCGGATAAGCCTTAGGGTATATTTACCGTCTTTGGATTTGGAATCGGCACCATTTCAACAGCACTAAAAGGCTCGCTGCTATCCGCTGACATGTTCATATTTTTTCCAGTATTTTTGCTGATGCCTTGTTGACAACCCTCGACTAATGCCTCATACGTTGTCGCCACGAGGGAATAATTTGCAATCGCCTTTACATACTTATTATTACGAGGAATGGAGACGTTCTTATTCCCATTTTTATCGATTTTCATGCGCGGCAGAAGGTTACGTTTAAAGTATGCTTTATATTGTGCCTTGGCCAGCTCAAGCTTTGAGACCAAAAGGTCGCGCTGTTTTTCAAACAATCGACACTGGTCATCAACAGTAGCTGCATACGAACTACCTACCAGCAAAAAACCTAGCGTCACGACTACAGATGACTTTAAAACCATAATACCCTCTAAAATAGTGCTATATTTATAGGATATCGAAAATAGATTGGTAAATTCTTAATCGTCTAAATAAAAGAAAAAGATACTTACTGCCTGCGGCATCCTTGCACGATGTTTTCAACATTATGCCGCATCAGCTTGATATAGGTATCAGCCTCCTCAACGCCCAGGGCATCTGAATACAAGGTGCCACCCAATTTAGCGCCCGTTTCATTAGCTATCTGCGTGATAAGTCGAGGGTTTGAGATATTCTCGACAAAGACAACTTTTATGGCTTCTTCGCGGATCTGCCTAATCAGTGCAGCGACATCCTTCGCGCAGGGCTCTTCTTCTGTGGTGACACCAACGGGTGCCAACACCTGCACGCCATAGCTCTCGCCGAAGTATTGGAAAGCATCGTGCGCAGTGATAAACTTGCGATCTCCTTCAGGGATGGCCTCAAACTGTTCACGAATCCACATGTCCAGCAGCACTAGACGCGACTTATAGTCACGAAAGTTCTGGTAATAATCAGCTTCATGATCTGGATCCAAGCTTACCAAGCCAGCCAGAATTCTGTCGATATACCATAAAACACTGGGCACACTGTGCCAGCAATGGGGGTCTAAGACTTTAGCGTCTTCCATCTTTAACGGCTGAACATCCTGCGCGGCGACAATAACATCACCTTTGTAACCAGAAGCCTCCACTAGGCGTTCGATCCACCCTTCAAATCCTTTGCCATTTATCACCACCAGATCAGCATTTGCCAGCATCTTTGCAGTTTGAGGCGTGGGACGGAAAATGTGCGCATCTTCATTAGGGCCAACGATCGCACTGACCTCAACATGCTCTCCGCCGATATTTTTAACTATATCTGCCAGAATACTGAACGACGCAACAACTTGCAGCTTAGCAGCTTGCAAAGGTGCAATTAAAAAGAAGGAAACTAGTAAATATCGAATCATGCAAAGCGCTGCCTTAAACTACCATAGCGGCCAAATGTTAACGAAAATATATATGCCATGCCTGCCAACAAAATAACGGACGGCCCTGATGGCCAGACAAAATGATAGGACAGCAGCAATCCAAAATAGCTAGCCAGGATAGCTACAATAAAGGAGACCAAAAACATTGTTGCTATGTTACGCGCCCAAAAGCGCGCTACAATGGCCGGCAGCATCATCATACCCAGGGCCATAAGAGCTCCCAGAGCTTGGAAGGCGGCAACCATACAAAGCACGATCAAGATAATGAAAGCTGCATAGTAAAACCCGCCCGGCGCCCCAATGGATTGCATATAATCAGAATCAAAGCATTCAATAATAAGGGGACGAAAAATAAGAGCCCCGACAGTAAGAGTAACCGTTGCAATACTGGCAACCAATATCAATGATGCATTGTCCACAGCCAAAATCGTGCCAAACAATATATGCATTAAGTCTACATTACTGCCATTGACTGAGACAATCAGCGACCCAAATGCCAGTGACATCAAATAAAAACCCACCAAGCTGGCGTCTTCTTTCAACAAGGTTGTTCGCGATACTATCCCAGCTAACAGAGCCACTAGTAGCGAAGAAATAAAACCGCCGAGGCTCATCATCGGCAGGGAAAGTCCTGAGATCAAGAACCCAATCGCAACACCTGGCAGAATGGAATGAGACAATGCATCACCCATTAAGCTCATGCGGCGCAAAACCACCAGCACACCCACAGGCGCACAGGCCATAGAAAGGGCCAAGCACGCAACCAAAGCGCGTCTTAAAAATTGGTAGGTTTCAAATGGCTCGATAAAAAAGTCGTACATACTTTACCCCACAGCTGCCGCTGCATCTGGAACTACTGGGCAGATAATATCAGGATTGAAACTCCATTGACACATGCTATCTTTTGCCTGACGAATATTTTTCAACTGCAGCACCTGATCCGTACGTCCCCAAGCGATACAACGGCGCGCTAGAATCAAGGTCGATGGAAAGAACTCGCGCACAATATCCAAGTCATGCAGCACCGCAATAACGGTCTTCCCTTCATCACGCCAATCACATAATAATTGCGCCAGAATATCCATTGTTGGCGCATCAATCGCAGCAAAAGGCTCATCAAGCAACACAACCGGAGCATCCTGTAAAGACAGCCTTGCGAATAACAAGCGTTGGAACTGACCGCCGGATAAAGCATGAATTGGCTTGGATAGTGAATCCTTCAGTTGCACGCGGTCCATGGCAAGGGCAATGCGATCTTGATCCACTGATGATACTCGCTTGAAAAACCCTGTACTGGTGCTAAGGCCCATTGCCACCACATCCGAGGCATATAATGGAAACGATCGATCAACGTTACTGGCCTGGGGAAGATATGCAATATCATGACGAGACGAAAGATCGCCATATTCAATACGCCCTTTGCTGGCCGGCATCACCCCTTTAATGGCCTTTAAAAGCGTACTTTTGCCACCACCATTTGGCCCGACAATCGCGGTCAGCGAGCCCGCTGAAAACGTGCCGGTGAGATTCTCAACCGCCAAAAAATCTTTGTACTTTATGTGCAAGTCACTGCATTTCACCGATTGCGGTGAATCATATGTATGGTTAGATCGAACCTGAAATGGGTTTAGCCACATATTTTAAAAACATCCTAAACAGCTATCTTACAACGCCCAGAAAACGCATAGCCATAGTAACAAGATCAGGCCTAAAACGCCAAGCAATCTTTCAAATGCTCCTAATAACAATGGCTTCATGCACTGGCTCTCCTTGTATTCAAGAACTTATCTAGCTCCTGCACAAAAGTTTTCATCTGATCATCGGTTCCTAAACTGATTCTTAGCCACTTTGGCAGATCATATCCGGCAACCGGGCGCGTAGATATACCTATATTCGTGAAGTAATCATACGCATTTTTTGCATTTTGTGAAGTTAAATCTGGAAAACGCACTAAGACAAAGTTAGTTACGCTGTTTATGTACTCCAGACCTAAGCTGTTCAGGTCACCCATGAATCGCTGCAACGTATCGGTGTGCTGCCCCAATACTTGTTTGGCATACTCGGTATCCTGAAGGCTGGCAATGGCCGCTGGTTGAGCCAAACCGTTCGCAGCAAAAGGCAGGCGATTACGATTTAAGATCTCGCACATATGGTCAGGCGCATAACACCACCCCACCCGCACACCTGCCAAGCCATAGAACTTTGAAAACGTTCGTGTCATCACCACATTTTCAAATTCCTCGACCATCTGGCTGCCGGCATCAAATTCTTCATACCCCTGCATATATTCTGCATAGGCGCCATCCAAAACCAGCACTACATCACTGGGCAAACCTGCATGCAAACGTTTTACCTCGGAAAAAGGAATATACCCACCGATCGGGTTTGCAGGATTGTCGATCAGCACCACTTTCGTCTTTGGTGTGACAGCATTCAGAATTTCATCAACATCCGGGACATAGTTCGGGGCTGGCACCATTACCGGCACGGCGTCTGCACAATGCGCCGAGATAAAATACAGACGAAAACTATAGTGGCTGAATAATACCTCGTCACCAGGGGCTGTGTAGCAGGAAATTATCTGCTTTAACAAGTCCTCAGACCCTCCGCCACAAACGATGTTAGTAGGCTCAATATCATGATGCTTAGCGATCGCTTGACGCAAATCATTTGCCGCCCCACTGGGGTAAAGATGTGCCTTTGGCAAGGCTTCTTGCATCGCCTTTATCGCCTTTGGACTGGGGCCCAAAGGGTTTTCATTAGAGGACAAACCAATGCGGCGCGGAACCCCAGAGGGGTTAACATCACCACCGACGTATGGCTTGGTTTTTAAAATACCGGTTTTTGCAGTTGGATATGTCATAGTTTATTTATACGGATACTGCGGGTTATTACCATAGGGATTGTTGTATACTTGTGTATCTACAGAGACTAATGGATTAACTTCCAGACGCATGGGCGTAGGAGTGAAAACGTTTGAAGTATAGTATGAAGAAGTAGAAGGTACACTGCCGGCCTGCTGCTGTGCGTAGTTCCAATCAACAGGTTTTTCATGTTCTTGTTGTGCTTGAGCTGCACCCCCTTGATATTCGTATCCCGAATAAACATATTGCTGATTTTGTTGCTGACGAGGGACTATCTGCAATTTACCATCTTCTGTTTGCATTACCCGCCCATCAAGCACTGCATAATAAAGTTGTTCGTATTGACCCCTATAAAATGATAGCTCTTCAGTAGAAGAAGATAGTTCGCGTTCCAATCTTTTATTTTCAAGCACAAGTTTCGGCACATTCTCTGTGGCCTCCCGCAGCTGATGATATTTCTCAACCGACATCCTTACATGTGTTGGAGCATCACCAAACTTCCAATCGGTTTTTTCCTCAGAAGACAGGCTTGGGTTTGCCGCCAACACACAGCCTAATAAACATACTATTGCTATAAATAGATTCTTCATTCAACACCTCCATACTCATTGTTAATTTTTACCCACTCATATTGGCATTATCAATCGCCTATCGCAAGATATGAAATTATTAGTGTGTGGGGCGGGTGCGAACCCATATGTGTCTGGAATAATCTTATGATGAAGGGAGAGCCTGCTGTTTCAAGACTCTCTCCACTCAACACAACGCACTCCGACTTTCCGCGGCTTGACCGCGGAATCTATTTAATTGTTTTATTTTAATCATTTAGCTTGCGTCCAGTATCGTCTTGAGTCAGGGCCCGTCCGTAAAGACCATCAAATCTATTTTTGGATTAGAATCTCTAGAGAGTTCTACTGACATAAGGGAACCTACAAGTTATCAAGATTTTATACCCACATAAGGCAGTGAAAAAATTGCAAAAATGGATTCCGCGGTCAAGCCCATAAGTGTCCGGGATAATTTGGATGATGGGCTGAGAGCATATATCAACCATGGGGTTCAGGATATTATTAGGATGCATGATTTCTTTTGAAGGAGCTGAGGCCAGAGCTCTGGAGCTCTCCCCAATCCCCCATACTCCGACTTTCCGCGGCTTGACCGCGGAATCCATTTTTTGAAATTTTTTCAGTACTTTA
>JBMYXZ010000005.1:0-31787 GCA_049608925.1 Alphaproteobacteria bacterium
GGAAAGGTCACCAGCAAAGCTGCTAGAAAAACTCCATAACCCATAGTCACCTCATTTTGCGCTGGCCCATGTCTTGCCGATTCCGCTATCAACTTTCAAGGGCACTTTCAATTGCACCATGTTTTCCATAATTGGTTTTACAACCTCTATGGTCTTTTCTACTTCAGCATCTGCCGCTTCAAAAATCAACTCGTCATGAACTTGCAGCAGCATTTTACTGCTTAAACCAGCTTTTTCCAGTGCTTCAGGGATCTTAATCATCGCCCGCTTGATAATATCTGCATTGCTGCCTTGCAGTGGTGCATTGATCGCCTGTCGCTCGCCAAATCCTCGACGAGCAGGGTTTTTATCGTTGATGTAGGGAACATAACAACGCCTGCCAAACAAGGTCGTCACAAACCCTTGCTTGCGCGCAATGTCTTTCATTTCCTCCATATACTCGGCGATTCCGGGATACCGCTCGAGGTAATGCTTGATATAGGCGGCCGCATCCCCACGAGGCACCCGCAGCTGGCGGCTAAGACCATGCGCACTAATGCCATAGATGATACCGAAGTTGATCATTTTGGCGCGGCTGCGTAAGGCATCGTCAACCTCTTCCTGAGGCACTCCAAAGACTTCGGATGCTGCGCGGCGGTGAATATCCGCCCCATTGAGGAATGATTCTTGTAACTCGGGAATATCCGCGACATGCGCCAGCAAACGCAATTCAATCTGGGAATAATCCAACGAGATCAGCTGATGCCCCTCTTTTGCAACAAAGGCCTCACGAATTTTCAGGCCATCTGTTGATCTGATGGGAATGTTTTGCAGGTTTGGATTATTTGACGATAAACGCCCAGTGGAGGCAACCGTCATACCATAAGATGTATGAATGCGCCCAGTGTTGGGGTTAATCTGCTCGACCAACGCATCTGAATAGGTGCTTTTAAGCTTCGCCAGCATACGCCAGTCCAGAACCTTAGCTGGCAGCTCATGTCCCTGCACCACCAGATCTTCCAGCACTTCTGCCCCGGTAGCATAGGCACCGGTTTTGCTCATCTTACCGCCTGGCAAATCGAGCTCGTCAAATAATATCACCCCCAGTTGCTTGGGAGAGCCCACATTAAAACTGCGCCCTGCAAGCTTGAAGATATCTTCTTCCAGCACGGCCATACGTTGGGTGAAATCTCGGCTTAGTTCTTGCAGGCGTTCAACATCAACTTTGATGCCCTCGGTCTCCATATCCAACAAGATGTTGATCAGCGGCCGCTCCATGGTTTCGTAAACCGATACCAAGCGATTTTCAAACAATTTGGGCTTCAGAATATTATACAGTTTTAAAGTGATATCCGCATCCTCAGCGGCATATTCACAGGCTTTGTCCAGCTCGACATAGTCAAAAGTCTTTTGCGCTTTTCCTTTGCCAACCACATCTTGAAATTTAATGGTTTGCACGCCCAAAAACAGCTCTGCCAGCTCGTCCATACCGTGACCATGGAGGCTGCCATCATTGACATAAGACAACACCATCGTGTCATCAATTGGAGACAAATCAATGCCATAGCGCTGCAGCACATGCATGTCATATTTCAGATTTTGCCCCACTTTTAGCACCGTCTGATCTGTCAACAGAGGCTTTAAAGCATCGATTGCCTGTTGCAACTCAATCTGCTCGATTGTTGGTTTCTTCTCGAAAAACGTATCGCCATCGGCTTCTACCTTATGCGCCAGGGGTATGTAACATGCCTTACCCGGTGCGGTTGCCAGAGATATACCCACCAAATCAGCACGCATCGGATTCAACGACGTGGTCTCTGTATCAATTGCCACCACACCTGCATCGGTTGCATCTTCAATCCATTGGCTCAGCTGATCCATGCTTTGCACCAACTGATAGGAGGCTTTGGGCTCGGGCGCCTGCGGGTTGCCATTAAGTGCAAAGCCTTTCTTTTCGATACGCGCCAGTATCGACGAAAAGTTCATTTCCAATAGGAACTGCTCAAGTGTCGCAGGTTCTGGATCTTTTCGTGTTAAGTCTTCAATATCATCTTCAAGTGGCACATCAGCCCTTAACGTCACCAGCTCTTTGGAAATACGAGCATCCTCTGCATGGTTCTGCAGCTTTTCTCGCCGTTTTGGCTGCTTGATAGAGTCGGTGTTTGATAATAGCCCTTCTAAGTCCCCATATTCTTTGATCAAGGCAGCTGCCGTCTTGATACCAATGCCAGGAACACCTGGGACGTTGTCTGACGTATCACCAGCCAGTGCTTGCACGTCGATAACGCGATTGGGAGCAACGCCAAACTTCTCCATGACTTCATCGGGACCAATTTTTTTGTCCTTCAGCGGGTCCATCATCTCAATGCCATCGCCGACTAATTGCATTAGATCCTTGTCGGAAGAGACAATGGTTACATCCATATCGCGCGCACGCGCCAGACGTGTGTATGTGGCAATGATATCATCGGCTTCATAGCCTGGAATTTCAATGCGGGGAACATTAAAGGCGTCACAGGCCGCACGAATCAAACCGAACTGGGGAATCAGTTCTTCAGGCGGGGAGTCTCTGTTTGCTTTATAATCAGCATACAAGTCATTTCTGAATGTGTGCCTGCCAGCATCAAAAGCGACGATTAAGTGATCCGCATGCGCGTCCATCAACAGTTTGATCAGCATATTTGAAAAGCCGTAAACAGCGTTAATGGGCGTGCCATCAGGACGTGTCATAGGTGGCAGCGCATAAAATGCCCTGAAAATAAACCCGGACCCGTCAACTACATAAAGGTGATTATTTGCCATGACCCCACATATAGCACATCCATTAACTATCTGTGAATAATATCTGGTTATGGTAAGGTAGATATAGGTAACAATTGAGATGCTGTGGACGTTTTGACGTATATTCTCTTTACAATCTACGCCCTGATTAGCTGTGCAGCGCCTTGGCTATTGACCACTATTCACCCAGAATATTCCTTTGCCATATGGTTTTTGGCCCCAGTCGTCTTTGTTGTCCTTGCCACTGTGCACATGCAGTACGCTCGGCAGAGAGCTGGCATTAAATCATTTGTGAGTCTAAAAAAGCAGCAAGAAACGCTTAGCAGTAAAATATCTGCAATGGAAGAAGCCATTGATGAAGTGCAACGCTGGCGTCAAAGCACCGAACAACAGCTTGAAGAAGCCATTGTCGAAGAAATACAAGAGGTCGAGGAAACGTCAAGCAAACCATCCTGTGAGATTGTTAGTGACGAAGACCTGCCGCAAGATAACAATTTCACTCAGGAAGAAATCGCAGATATCCTTCTGCGAGCCGTTAAATCTGACCGCATCGAGATGATGCTGCAGCCAATTGTCAGCCTGCCCCAGCGCAAACTAAAATACTACGAGTGCTTTTCGCGTATCCGTGATAACAACAGCACAATATTATTGCCTGATCATTATCTAGCAATCGCAGAGCAAGAATCCGTCATTCGTATTATCGATAACACTTTGTTACTGCGGTGCACACAGTTGATCAAAAAAGCTCGTAAGCAGAATTATTCAGCGAACTTCTTTTGCAACCTGTCTTTGCATACCATAAAAGATCAAAACTTTTTCGACAATTTCGTTGAGTTTATAAGGTCTAATCAGTCCATGGCCAAAGACATTATCTTTGAATTTGATATGAAATTCATGAACGAATGGTGTGAAGAAGTAGAAGAAAAGCTAAAGCGTCTCAGCCGCTTAGGGTGCCGTTTTTCTCTGGATCAGATTACATCGCTAAACCTGGATGTGAAGCGGTTGAAGGGACTTAATTTTACCTTCCTAAAAATCGATATTGGAGAAATTCAAAGTCATATAAAGGATGACCTCGGACGAGAAAGAGTGGCAAAGTTCAAAAAGCTTGTAGATCAATACAAGCTTGAGATTATCATCACCAAGATCGAAGATGAGGATGATCTGCTAGAGGTCCTGGACTATGAATTCGACTATGGTCAGGGCTATCTTTTCTGCCCACCGAGATTGCATCAAACCTAAGACATCTCGTCCAATGTCTCCCCGATCATTGTGACTGCCCACCTCAGTTCATCTTGAGTGACAACAAAAGGCGGCGCCAACCTTACGGTTTTCTCTCGGGTTTCTTTCGTTAATACCTCGCGCCCAGCCAACAGCTCGCAGAATTTACGACCATTCACCTTCAGGTCAACCCCAACCCAAAGGCCGCGACCACGAATTTCCGAAATCATAGGGTGGTTTAGTGCTTCCAGCTGCTCCATCAAGAAATTCCCTTGCCTGGCACTGCGGGCTACCAGGTTTTCTTCTTCCATTAACATAATGGTGCTTAAGCCTACCGCTGCAGAGAGAGGGTTGCCACCAAACGTTGAGCCATGGCTGCCTGGGACAAAAACATCCATAACGTCTTTTCGGGCTAGAAATGCAGATACCGCCAGAACACCGCCACCCAGTGCTTTCCCTAGGATCAGGCCATCTGGCTTTGCATCTTCGTGTTCGAACGCGAACCATTTGCCTGTGCGCCCCATGCCGCTTTGAACCTCGTCCAAGATAAACAGCACATTATGTTTTTGGCAGATTTGCTGCACTTCTTTTAAGTATCCATCCGGTGGGATAATAATCCCTGCTTCCCCTTGTATGGGCTCGATCATCACGGCTGCTGTATTAGCATTGATAGCTGCTTCGATTGCCGCAGCATCCCCAAAGGGCACAGCTGGAAAGCCTCCTGAATAGGGGCCAAAGTCTTTACGACTTTCCTCATCACTGGAAAACCCGACGATGGTTGTTGTTCTGCCGTGAAAGTTTTCGTCAGCAACAATGATTTCCGCTTTATTTGCGGGGATTCCCTTAACCTGATACCCCCAGCGGCGAGCCGCTTTAATAGCAGTTTCCACAGCTTCAGCACCCGTGTTCATCGGCAAGGCCACATCCATTCCAGACACTTGGCATAATTTTTCCAGAAAACGAGGCAGTTTATCGGTATGAAAAGCGCGCGACGGGACACACAGCTTATTGGCTTGATCATATAGAGCGCGGGTCAGCTTAGGATTACAATGACCAAGACTTACAGCAGAATAGGCAGACATCATATCCAGATAGCGACCTCCCATCACGTCCCATAACCAGGACCCTTTACCGTGGGACAATACAACGGGGATAGGATGATAATTATGCGCGCAGACTTCGCTTTCTTTATCGATTAGATACTGCGCATCATGGGTAGAATCATTTATGTTAAACATGAACAGCCTGCCTCTATTTATTCGAGGAACGCCGCCGCAACATCTATAACCAGTGCCGATGTCTTATCGTCTTTATCCAGATGAGGGTTGAATTCGGTGATCTCAACACCTCGCAGCGTGGGGGCGCTTCCTATTTTCTTGAAGCATGGTAGCACGTCTTTCGGTAGCAATCCACCTGGGACAGGGCTGCCAACACCTGGGGCAGATTCTGGATCAAAACCATCCATATCAACACTGATGCCAAAGCCTTTTGGAGCACTGGAAGCTATCTTTATCGCCTCGTCAAAGCATTCTTCAACACCACGTTCGGCGATTTCATCCATTTTGATGACACGTACACCCAAGCGCTCGAGCCGCTCTGACTCCCCTGGCTCGTAATCTCGGATGCCAATCAGCACCACATGCTCGGGTCGCAACTTAGTATTCGGCGCCCCCATACCCGTAAGACGTGCTTCGCCTTCACCCAGCAAAGCTGCTACTGGCATACCGTGATAAGCGTTAGAGGGGCTGGTGTCTGGTGTGTGAGCATCCATGTGAGCATCAAACCAGATTAGTCCAAATTCCCCTGCTGCATTAAGTGATTGCACGAGCGCGCTCCAGGTTCCAACAGCAATTGAGTGATCACCCCCTATAACCAGGGGAAATTTTTTGTTACTTACAAAGTCTGAAACTTCCTTGAACACCAAACTGGCCACATCTACAACGTGCGGCAGGGCATCTGCAGGGGAAATATTTTCACCCTGGCTACTTGGAATTTTTGGATGCACTACTTGCATACTGTTTACATTGGAAAATCTCCCAGAAAATCCCTTATTATCAAGGAATTGAGGCGCATCTTCTGTTGTTCTTATTTGGGCACCCCAACCAGAAGCGGCCCCTATTATTGCAATGTGCCGATCAGATTTATTCACATGAGGCTCCCTGTTGGTTAGCATTCAGAAACAAGTCTGTGCTATAATTCTAGTATGGAGAATATTAATAAAACCTAAACGTCAAAGGAGGATTACATGCAGTTATCAGTTCGAGGAGTACATGTGAATATTGGTGACGCCCTTACAACCCAGATCAGGGAGCGCGTTGAATTATTTAATGATAAGTGTGGTATTGAGCCCATCGAAGTTGACGTGCGCATTACCAAAGACGGCTATCAGTTCCGAACAGATATCGCTTGCCATATTCAAAAAGGGATTGTGGTCAGGTGCAACGGTTTATCACAAAATGCTTACACCAGTGTTGAAGGCGCACTTGATCACTTAATGGCCCGCGTTATTCGCCATAAGAAGCGTCTGCAAACATTGAACAAACATCATGGCCAACGCCGTGAAAAAGCAATGGCACCTTATTACGTCATTAATCCAGAAGCGCCTATCGCAGAAGGGCAACAAGCTGTAAAAGAGGATGGAGCCCCTCCAACCATTGCAGAACTGGAAAAAGAAATTCCCGTTATGACAGTTGGCGATGCCGTTGCACAGCTTGACCTGTCACAAGAACCAGCCATGATGTTCCGCAATACGTCTCATGGGGAATTGAACATGGTCTATCGCCGCTCTGACGGCAATATTGGTTGGGTTGACCCAAAAATTATCAATACAGTTGAAGAGTAATTTCTAGGTGGGCATTATGCCCACCTTCTGCCTTCTTGTGCCCAGCTTTCACAGCATTGTTTTCTTGACATATTAGCCTCGTAAGTCTAGCACTATACTAGACGTTTTCAGCCCAGGTAGCGGAACTAGTAGACGCGCTAGACTCTCGTTCTGCTGGGCACCACACTCGACAATTGAGTATCAAATAAAGAGATCACATGAAACCCACTATTCATTTCCATAAAAACGACCTTCCTGCTGATGTTGACTTAGGCAATCTGATTGCCGTTGATACAGAAGCTATGGGGCTTAACTTTCACCGCGATCAGTTGTGTTTGGTGCAACTGTCAGCTGGCGACGGTCATTGCCACCTGGTTCAATTGGACCGCAACACATATGATGCGCCGAATCTTAAGAAGCTTCTGGGAGACGATGATGTTACCAAGATTTTCCACTTCGCGCGCTTTGATGTTGCTGCAATTTATCAATATTTAGATGTTATTTGCCGGCCCGTATTCTGCACCAAAATTGCCTCAAAACTGGTGCGTACTTACACAGATCAACATGGTCTTAAGCATTTGTGTCGTGATCTTCTGGGTGTTGAAATCTCCAAACAAGAACAAAGCTCGGATTGGGGCGCAGAGAAGCTGACCACCTCTCAGCAAAACTATGCTGCAACAGACGTTCTGCATTTGCACAAGTTGAAAGAGATCCTGGAAGGCTTGCTAGAACGCGAAAGACGCACCGGAATCGCGCAAGCATGTTTTGACTTTTTGCCGTATCGCTGCTACTTAGATCTATTAGGATTTGACGAGCCGGATATTTTCCGCCATTAGGACGAATACTTTTATGGGCCAGCCAGATATTATTTTACAAGACAATACGGACTCAGCAATTGAGGAAAGCCGTCGCGTGCTAACGCTAGAAGCAGAAGGAATTCTGGCGCTACGGGAATCGATTGGCCAAGACTTTCACGATGCGATCGAGATCTTTGAGAAATGCAAAGGCCGTATTGTTGTCACCGGTATGGGGAAAAGCGGCCATATTGGGTGCAAGGTAGCTGCAACACTTGCGTCTACTGGTGCACCATCGTTTTTTGTGCACCCCGCGGAAGCTAGCCATGGCGACCTTGGCATGATCACCAAGGATGATGTTGTGCTGGCGATGTCCTATTCTGGCGAAACAGCAGAACTGTCGAATATTTTGGAATTCACTAAGCGGTATGATATTCCCCTGGTGTCGATTACAGGCGGCGCAACTAGCACGCTTGCAAAGATGTCAACAGTTTGTCTGGCTTTGCCAAAAGTAGGCGAAGCATGCCCAATCGGCTTGGCACCAACCACGTCGACCACGATGACCCTTGCCTTGGGGGATGCTATTGCCACCACCCTGCTGAAACGCCGTAAGTTTTCTTCTGAACACTTTGGCGTATTTCACCCAGGTGGGTCTCTCGGGAAAAGGCTACAAACTGTGGACGACATTATGCATTCGGGTGACGAGCTGCCACTGGCTGACCCGTCGCTTACCATGCAAGACGGCCTATTGATGATGACTGCCAAGCGCTTTGGCTGCATTGGCGTCACGGGGACTGGTGGCGTCCTTACAGGCATTGTTACCGATGGAGACTTACGCCGTCATATGAGCTCGGACCTTTTAAGCGCAACTGTTGGCGATGTGATGACAGGAAGCCCTCGGACGATTGGCTCAAGCGCATTGGTTGCAGAGGCCCTAAGCGTCATGAATAAAAACAGCATTACCAGCTTGTTTGTAGTAGATGGCGCCGGAAAGCCTATTGGTATTATTCATGTTCATGATTGTTTGCGGGTATCTTAATGACAAAAAAACTAGCCCCTTTTAAGCCTGGATGGCGAGACCGTTCTGGAGAACGTAAAAAACTGCAGCGTGGCAGCTCTACCCAGGGTATCTTAAAGATTGTCTTTCCTTGTGTTGCTTTAGGCATCTTCATCGGTATCTTTGTGTGGCCAAATGTCATGAAATCCGAATACCAACCAAAACATGAAGACGTCAAAGAGATGTTTGCACGTGACCCCAAGCTGAAGAACACAGTGTTGAATCCTGTGTTTGATTCTCTCGATGAAAAAGGCCGCCCGGTTAGCATTACGTCCAAACGTGCAATCCAGCATGACAAGGACCATACGGCGTTGTTTGAGCCTGTCGGCACCATTTATATGCAGGACGGGACGAAAGTCAACTTCACTGCCATGACCGGCATGTATCATCATGATCAGCAAAAGCTGTTTTTGCAGACAGATGTGCATTTGAATCTTGATACAGGGTACGACCTGTATTCTACATCTGCTCAGATTGACATAGCCCATAACCAAGCGGAAGGCTTTGAACCAGTCCATGGCACAGGCCCCAGCCAGGAACAATTGCAAGCCGAAGGCTTTAAGTTAATCGAACGAGGTGATCAAGTTGATTTCAAAGGTCGCTCGACAGTGCAGCTACCATCTCAGGGAGGACAAAACTAGTGTTTCGCGTGGTATTATCATTAAGTTTATTAGTAAGCACTGCAGCTTTGGCGCAAGCAGAACTGACTACAAAGCAAGCCATGGCCCAAGCACAAGAAGCGCCGCTGACAATCGACTCAGACAAGGGCATATCCTGTGATCGCGAACGCAATACCTGCACAGCAACCGGCAACGTGGTTGCCACAAAAGGAGCCTTTGTGTTGCATTGCCACGAGCTGACAACTTTTATGCGCAAAGGCGCTGATGGAAAGCAGCAAGTGTGGAAAGTCGATGCCAAAGGCAACGTCGTCTTTACTGGAATCCCGGGGGAAAAAGCTACCGGCGCGCGTGCTATTTACACGATCGATGACGGCAAGCTATTTATGACAGCTGATCCAAACGATGGCTATACGATTGTTATTAAGGACGACAAGATCCTGAAATCGCGCCGGGTTATTTTGTTCATCGATGAAAGCGGCAATTCCCGCCAATTGAAATATATCGAGGCTCTGGAAGATGTGACATTATCGACTCCCGATGAAATTGGCTACGGTGATAAGGTGACCTATACGCCGGCCACACAGATTGCCACCCTGCAGGGAGATCTCGTAACGATCGCTCGAGAAGAAGGACACCTTAAAGGTAAATATGCCCAAATAAACTTGGACACCGGCATTGCAAAGATGATGAATTCAGCTGATAACGACGGGAAAGGGCGTGTTCGTGCCTTTATACGCCCCGACAAAACCGATGCGGATAAGTTAAGCCTGCGGAAAAAGCCTTAAAGAAATTGGTAACTTGTGGTATTAAAACGTCATGACTCAGCGAGAAAGCGGATTATCCGCAGAAAATCTACATAAGTATTACGGCCAGCATCATGTTCTGCAGGATGTCAGCGTTAACGTTACCCGTAAAGAAGCCGTTGGCCTGCTTGGACCCAACGGTGCCGGTAAGACCACTTGCTTTTCGATCATTGCCGGAATCATCGGCCCTACCAGTGGTAAGGTAAAGCTTGATGGCCATGATATTTCCTCGCTGCCCATGTACAGACGTGCCCGCCTGGGTATTGGCTATCTACCACAAGAATCGTCAATTTTCCGCGGTATGACTGTTGAGAATAATATTCGCTCGGTGCTTGAGCTGGTCGAGTCCAACCGTGAAAAGCGCGAAGATATCCTCGATTCTCTATTAAGCGAATTTGGTATTTCCCACCTGCGCCGTGCCAGCGCTATTACCCTTTCAGGCGGTGAGCGCCGCCGTGCAGAAATCGCGCGCGCCCTGGCCTCTGACCCACATTTCATTCTTTTGGACGAGCCACTGGCTGGTATTGACCCGATTGCGGTCCATGAAATTCGTGATTTGATCTCACATCTTAAAGATCGTGGTATTGGTGTGTTGCTGACTGATCACAATGTGCGCGAAGCGCTAGATATTGTAGATCGCGCGTATATCCTGCACGAGGGCCAAGTTTTGCGATCTGGCACCCCAAGTGAAATCATCGCAGATAAAAACGTTCGCAGAGTCTATCTTGGAGAATCGTTCTCTCTGTAATACACTAAGTGTATGAGAGGCGATCAAATACTCACACAAAAGCAGTCTCAATCCATTGTGATGACACCGCAGCTGCAGCAGGCGGTGAAGCTTCTTGAATTGTCTAATATCGAGCTGATGAGCTATCTAGAAAATGCTGTTCTCGAAAACCCGCTTCTAGCACTTGAAAAGCCATCTACAGATGCCGAGCTACCTTCAGCTGCCAGTGATGACCAACAAGATGAAATAAATGAAAACATATGGTCGAACCTGCAGACCAGTCGCCAACATGTGCACCAAGAAGCGCAGAGTTATTCCATTGAACGCTTAAAAGCCTCGCCAATGACATTGCGCGAGCATCTTATGTCGCAACTGAATACAGATATGCTAGATAGCCAAGATTTAATCATCGGTCGCAGCCTGATTGATGCGATTGACCCCACGGGGTACATCACTGAAGACCTGGGCAAACTAGCAAAGCGCTTTGGCTGCAGTTTGCAACGCATCGAAGAGACTTTGTATAAGCTGCAACAATTTGACCCCGGTGGGATCTTCGCCCGTAACTTGCAAGAATGCCTAAAGCTGCAGCTGCAAGATACGGAATACTGGAATGAAAAGACGGAAGCCTTTTTGGAGCATATGGAGCTATTCTTTTCTGGTCATAACAAACGATTCCTGCTGCGTACGGGGCTAGAGCCTGAAGATTGTAAAGAAATCTTGGCACACATACGTACCTTAAATCCAAAACCTGGCTTGAACTTTGATTTTGATGATTTGCCGTATATCATCCCGGACGTGATTGTCAGGTCTCGACCCGACAACAGTTGGCACGTCTCACTGAATTCGGATACGCTGCCCAAAGTCCTGGTCGACAAAGAATACGCCACGACTGTCAGAGCATCCACCAAAGACTCACAGGCAAAGAAATATGTAACAGCTTGCCTGGCTTCAGCTAATCATCTGGTTAATGCCATGGATCAGCGCGCCCAAAACATCTTGAAAGTTTCGGAAGAAATCATCCGCAGACAAGAAAAGTTTATGACTGACGGCATCGAGCACCTGGTGCCCATGGTCTTAAAAGATGTGGCAGAGGCCGTCGAGATTCACGAAAGCACTGTCTCGCGCGTGACAAACCATAAGTACATGATGACACCGCGTGGTGTATTCGAGCTGAAATATTTCTTTTCGTCCTCCATCTGTAATATGCGCGGTGAAGGTGTTCATTCCTCGGAAGCCATTCGCCACAAGATTAAGTTAGCTGTTGGGGAAGAAGATCCTGCTTCACCATTTTCCGACGATGATTTAGTGCGCGTTTTGCGCTCACAATCGATTGATATTGCGCGCCGCACGGTTGCAAAATACCGCGAGGAATTGGGCATACCCTCTTCCTATCAGCGTAAGCGGGCGCATAGGCTAGAGAACAGCGTGTAAATTCTGAAATATAAGTACTAAAATTCTCAAAATTATGGTAAATAATTGCCCATGAATATTGATCTTGGCCTTAGTTCGAAAAAAGCACGTGTTGTTGTAGCCATGTCTGGTGGTGTAGACAGCTCAGTCACTGCTGCCCTGCTGCACGAAGCTGGATATGACGTTGTTGGTATGACCATGCAGCTGTATGACCAGGGAGAAATCGCCAAGCGCAAGGGTGCTTGTTGCGCTGGACAAGATATTTTCGACGCCAAACAAATTGCAGACCGTTTGGGCTTTCCGCATTATGTGTTGGATTATGAAAGCTTGTTTAAAGAATCTGTGATTGATGATTTTGCCGACAGTTATGTAGATGGTTATACCCCAATACCCTGTGTGCGCTGCAATCAGACGGTTAAATTCCGTGACATGCTAACGATGGCTAAAGATTTAGGGGCAGAAGCCCTTGCCACCGGACACTATGTAAAACGTGTTATGGGAACAGATGGCGCCGAGCTGCACCGTGCGATAGATCATGGCAAGGACCAAAGCTTTTTCCTTTTCACCACGACTCAGCCTCAGCTTGATTTCTTGCGCTTTCCTCTAGGGGGCATGACAAAGCAAGAAACGCGCGAGCACGCAATTCGTCTTGGTCTAAAAGTCGCAGACAAGCCTGATAGCCAAGATATCTGCTTTGTGCCTAACGGAGACTATGCTTCGGTAGTTGCCAAACTGCGCCCAGGTGCGCTGGAAGCTGGTGATATCGTTGATTTAGACGGCAATGTATTGGGCCAGCACAATGGCACCATTCACTACACAGTGGGCCAACGCCGAGGCCTGGGTATTAGCACCCCCCACCCACTTTATGTGATTAAAGTAGACGCGCAAAATCACCGTGTTGTTGTGGGGCCAAAAGAAAAATTGGGGCGGACAAGTATACAGTTGAAAGAAATGAACTGGCTCGCGGGCGACAGTACGCATGACAGCGTAATGGTTAAGATCCGCTCGATGCAAAACCCTATGCCTGCAACCTTGAAAAGGCACGCTGACGGCAGCGCCGAGGTAATACTCGATCAGCCTGAATTTGGTATTGCACCCGGTCAAGCATGTGTGTGCTATGGTGGCACCAGAGTCCTGGGTGGTGGATGGATTGAAAAAACCAATGACTAGACTTTTTGCATTCCTATTTTTGCTTTCGGCGCCATTGCTATCAGCCAGTGAACTGAAAATCTCCCAGAATGGAACAGAGCATCTCTTTAACGTGGATGTCGCCAATACACCTGACCAGCTTCAAAAAGGCTTAATGGGGCGCAAGAAACTGGCAGATGACCGAGGCATGTTATTCTTATTTCCGCGCCCACACAAAGTACGCATGTGGATGTATAAAACTCCGTTATCGCTGGATATGTTATTCATCAACAAAGAGAATCAAATCATCTTTATCAAGCACAGTGCACGGCCCAAATCTCGGGATATTGTTGAAAGTCCAGAAGTCGTGAAAGCAGTGCTAGAGATTAAGGGCGGGACCTCTAAAAAGCTTGGCATTCAAAAGGGAGCAACTGTCTCACATTCTTTGTTGGCGCCCTGTGATGACACTAAGAAAGATCCAGAAGACAGTGATAAATAGCACGAACGCCCAGGCTTGATGAATAACCGCCAAGCTGATCGGCACGTGCATTACTAATGTAGAAACTCCCAAAACAACCTGCATACCGGCTACAAAAATCAACGCGAAGGCAAATCGGCGCCACACCCCAGGTGTCTGCAGCATTTGGTAGGCAATATAGCCCGCAAGCCCCAAGGTTGAAAGGGCTAGGATCCGGTGGAAAAACTGAACGGTTGTAGGGTTTTGCACAGGATTGAGATACCAAGGAGCCATAGCCCATAAGTCATCCGGCAGCATCTGACCATTCATATCTGGGAAGGTATTATAGATCAAGCCAGCTTTCATCCCAGCGGTAAAGCCTCCATATACCACTGTCAGGCAGACCATGAAAAATAACAGTGACATATAACGCTTTATACCACGCCATCTGGGCAACATAACTGGGACCGTACAGCGTATTTTGTGAATCATCGCGACGATAGCGGCCATTATCAATGCTGCAAGGCACAGGTGCGCTGTTAGACGGTAAGGGCTAACCCAGGGCTCGTTTATCAAGCCGCTTTTAACCATGTACCACCCCATCAGGGCCTGGCCAGCGCCTAGCATCCATAGCCCTATCATACGCGTGCGATATTCACTAAGGGCTTGATGGCGAAAAGCGATGATTGTGGGGACCAGCAATACCAGACCCATTAGGCGTCCCCAAACACGATGGATATACTCTAGCCAAAAAATAGACTGGAAGCCCGCTAAGTCCATATCTGGATGCATTATTTGAAATTCCGGATGCTGCTGATAGGCCACAAAAGCGGCTTGCCAATCTTCAAGAGACAACGGCGGCAGAATTCCCATGATGGGCGCCCAATCGACCATTGAAAGCCCAGATCCAGTCAAACGTGTCAGGCCGCCAATAACAATCATGGTAAAAACCATGACACCTGTGATGGCAAGCCAATATGGAAAAGTATTTATTCTTAGCATACGTTACTGTTGAATATATCGACCCATGAAGTCAATCATTTTCCAACCATTATAAGCCTGCCCTGGGTGTCATAATCCCTTAGCGTCAGATTCATAGATAATTCGATTAATCTGTCAATGTTAGCACGTTGGATGGTTGCATGCTCTGATGGGCCCTCGTACAAACCGTTATATGCATCATAAAACTTCTGTGCATAATGTTGGGTTCTTAGTATCAAATTTTCAAAGCCCAGAGAGGTTACTGGAATTTTTTCTGATTTCAGAAATTCCTTGCAGGCACCCTGTACTTCTAGATGCAATCCAGAAAACCGGTCATAGTCCTTACTGGTTATAAAATAAATTCCATCGATAATTTTTTCAGCTACTTTCTTATCTACGAATATGCCAGCCTTTCTGCCTTTTTTAATTATAAACTGTCTATACTTCATATAAATCGTATAGGTCGGAGGTTCGTTGGGTCCCTGCCATTCTTTCAAAGCATGTAACCCCCAGGGCTCCTTATATTCATTTTGACCTTCAAACTGAACGCTTGCGATATACCACTCCTGAAACTCAGGTTTTTTCTGTTTTTTTCCAAGCAGCAGCTTAAAACCAGATTGTGCCTGATCTTCCATTATGCTTAATCCAATCTCTGAACTTGGGAATGTAAATGGGTATCTAGAAGCTCCAAAACCTTGCAGAATCGGAATCATCTTACCATGCTTAATGGGCCTTTTAACCGGCTCATAAACGGCTTCAAGGTATTCTTGGTAAATCTCCTTGGAGGCGTGGATCGTCTTTACACGGGCAATAGCTTCAGCTTTCTTTTCAAGACCGCAGGCTTTAAGAGCCTCTTTATAAATTTCATCGTAAAGGGCCTCTATTTTCTTTTGGGCTTCTCTAAGTGGGTTTATCTCTATGCCACTTACTTTCTTGCGCAAAGCCTTTTCCAGCTTTTCTGATTCTTCTATCGCCTTTAGCAGTAAGTTTAACTGGCCATCGCAAGCTTCCTCGTCGACAAATACATACGCCAGAGCCATTGCGATGACTTCATCTGCCTTGATTTGTTTGCGTTGAACTTGGGTATCATAGATGCTTTGAAGCTTGATAAGTCTGTGATAATTCTCAACAGCCTGATGTTCTGCCGCAGTACGGCGAGGTATGACTCTTTTTCCATCATCTTCCTCTTTTTCTTTAGCATTGCATGCCCGACCACTGTCGATTGCAACCAGGGAAAAAACTATTATTATGCAATAAAATACAAACATACTACCTTGCGTTTGTGTGTGTATTCTAAATTGTATGAACCAATTATTAATGACCTGTTAATACGGGAGAGATTTGGCATTACAAAATTTAATGATAAGATATTTTTCAGATATTGGAATACGGCAAAAAACAACTCTTGAAACCATTGGACAGTCTAGATGCCTAAGGGTGTTAAAAAATCCAACCTACCAAGTAAAGTGTGCATAGTGTGCGAAAAGCCTTTTACGTGGCGCAAAAAGTGGGAGAAGTGTTGGGATCGCGTAAAATTTTGTTCGGAAAAATGTCGTCGCAACAAAAAGCCAAAAAGCAATAAAACCTAACCATACATGCTAAATTACCCTACAATTTCAATGTTATTTTTTTCTGCTCGGCACATATTGATAAAATAATATCGCTGGAAAATTACAGCTTAGCTTTGCTATTGTTGATGAATAAATCTAACAGGGATATCTAATGGCACGACCTCTAAGAGGCCCACAGAAACAAGCTGAATTCTGGCAGAAAAAAGGCCAAAATCTTGCAGCCCAGGGGGACTATCAGCGCGCAAAACACTTTTATCAGCAAATCCTGACTCTTTACCCACAGCATGCTGTGACCTGGTACAACCTGGGAGAAATTGATTTTCTGCAGGGTGATATGGCCGCAGCACAAGAAAAGCTGTCGCATGCTTGCAACTATGATCCAGGGTTCACCATTGCTTGGGACCGCTTGGGGCAAGCGTATGCCAAGCTGCTTCAGTTTGAAAAAGCCTTGGAGATCTTTCTGCATGTCCGATCTCTTGACCCGCAACATCCAAGCATTGATGTTCTGATAGCCTACGCCCACGATATGTTAGGGCATAGTGATGAGGCACAAAAAAACTGGCAAAAAGCCTATGAAGTCAGCCCTACACCTGATCGCTATTTGGGTGGTCACTGCACCATGCCAGCTGTTTTGCAATCGGTGGAGCATGAGAAAAACTTAGAATCTACAGTGCTGAAGGCTTGTCAGGATGTTATGCAACAAGCGCCGCAATCGGGATATCCCGACTATATGGCCAACGGTGCATTTTATATCGCCTACCATCAAGGTAATATTCGCCCTATACAAGAGGCCATCACCGCTGCCTATGCCCATGCCTATCCTGATATGTGTTATGAAGCCCCGCATGTTGCTTCCTGGAAGCCTGGGGAGAAAATAAAACTGGGTGTCGCGTCTTCTATGCTGAAAGACCATCGTCATTCTATGTACCGCACCTTCAAACGCACAATTGATGGATTGAACCAAGATCCTATAGAAGTTGTGATATTCGACAGTCTACCTATGGACTATCAGCAAGCTCGTCAAATCATCGCAGAGGCCGAATGTGATATATTATTTTACCCAGACATCCTAATGGATCAGCTGCTGTATTTCCTGTCTTATGCCAGACTTGCACCCATTCAATGTATATCTACTGGCCACCCAGTAACGACAGGCCTGAAGTCCATTGATTATTATTTATCCGTTGATACTCTCGAGCTACCAGAAGCCCAGGAACACTATACAGAAAAACTAGTCAACCTCACGGGTGTTGCCTCGTGTTATGAACCGCTTGACCCGCCTGCCACAAGAAAATCTCCTAGTGATCTGGGCTTACCTGAAGGTAAAAATATATATGCTTGTCCAGTTCATCTCTTTAAAATCCATCCTGTCATGGACCAAGCATTCGAGCAGATTCTAGCCAAAGATCCAGATGGCATTATCGTTGTCGTTAATACTAATAGCAAGCAGAAGCAACTTCTACAGCAGCGATGGCAGGATAAAGACTTTGAACGCATCATATGGCTGGAAATGCTGCCATTTGATGACTTTATGCAACTAATCATGATGTCCTCGGTGGTGTTAGATACCTTCCCCTTTGGCGGGGGTAATACGATTTATATGTCTCTTTCTCTGGGGACGCCTGTTATCACCAAGCCAGAGCCCTACATGCGCGGCCGGGCTGCTAGCCATCTTTATTCCATCATGGGAATCAAGGACTGTATCACAAAAGATATCGACGACTATGTTACAAAAGCTGTAACGCTGGCGAATGACCCAACCTATCTCTCCAAAGTGTGTGAAGCCATTGCAAAAACCAAAGGTAAAATCTTCTTAAACGATGACATTATCAACAGCTATCGCGAATTTTTCAGGAAAATTGTACAACAATGACGCAACCATTTCACAGACCCTATATGCCTAAGCTTGCTGATATACAGCCATATTTTGAACAGATCGATCAAAACGGGATGTATACGAACAATGGCCCCCTGGTCCAAGAGTTTGAAAAAAGGTTGTCCCAAAGATGGGATGGTGCCCATGTTTGCTGTGTGTCCAGTGGTACAATGGGGTTGTACGTTGCAACCATTGCAATGGGATTAAATCCAGGCGCCCGCGTTGCAATACCATCATGGACATTCCCTGCAACACCAGAAGCCGTCATCGCAGCTGGGCAGACGCCACACTTTTGTGACGTTGAGCAAGAAACCTGGGCATTGTCACCGAAATCTAGCACGGCAATTAGCCCTGACCTTATCATGCCAGTTGCGCCTTTCGGTGCACCGCTGGATTTAGAAGCATGGGAAGCCATAGATATTCCGGTTATCATTGATGCTGCAGCAGGCTTCGAAGCCTTCAAACCATCAAAAATCCCACAAATAGTAAGCCTACACGCCACCAAAATATTCGGCATTGGCGAGGGCGGCTTAATTGTCTCAACCGATTCAGAATTTATGGCAACCATCAGAAGATTAATAAACTTTGGTCATGACGAAAAACGCCATATAAGAATCCCTGGCATTAATGGTAAACTAAGTGAATACCAAGCAGCTGTTGGACTAGCGGCACTTGATAACTGGCCCGAGACACGAAAGCTGCATTACGATTTGGCCAAGCAGTACGCCCCTATATATGGACCCTATATGCAACCAGGCTTTGGAACGGACTGGGTCAGTGCCAGCTTAACCTGCGTTGATCCGTCGCGGGATGGTGATGACATTATGGCTGCAATTGGCGCGCGCAGGTGGTGGACACAACCCTGTCACCATCACGACGCTTTTGCACATTATCCAAGGGAGGCAATGGATAACACAGAATTCCTTCACAAGCATTCCTTTGGGGTACCATTTTATCCAGGTGTACAACTGCCCGTAAGGAAAGCCAGCTGATGCGCATTGCAATCATGCAGCCCTACTTCGCACCCTATGCCGGATACTTTCGTCTGTTTGATCAAACCGATCTTTTTGTGATGTATGATTGTGTGCAATTCCCCAGGCGTGGATGGGTTCATCGTAACAAGATGAAAGACCGGAACCAACAGCTACAGTGGGTAACCTTACCAATTAAAAAAGCGCCTCGGAATATTCTGATTAAAGATCTAGAGTTTGCTGAAGCACCAGAAGACTTCACCGCACGCTTTCCTGCTTTGCAGTCCTTTGACACGACAAAGCTAAAAGGTTCGGTTGCCTCGTATTTGATTGGTCACCTGCAAGAAATTACGCAGGCGCTTAACATCCCTTTTAAGATAGTAAGATCTAGTGAGCTTAACATCTCGCCCGAATATAAAGCGCAAGACAGAATTCTTGAGATCTGCAAGCATCTTGGCGCCACCAGCTATCTTAATGCCCCTGGGGGAAAGGATTTGTATGATGCTCAAGCCTTTGAAAAGCACAACATTGACTTGTCATTCTTACCCCCATATGACGGCAACATGCACAGTATCTTGCAAGAAATGGTAGAAAAGCCTGTTGCAGATATTCGTAAAGAGATTTTATACCCCAAGATCTCGGGCGGCGATTAGGATATCTCGTGCAAGGGGCGCTGCGGCCTTGCTGCCCCATCCGCCATGTTCCACCACAACGGACACAGCATATTGTGGATTATCAAACGGGGCAAATGCTGTAAACATTCCATGGTCACGGTATTTCCAGGGGCGCTCTTGACGGTGCAGGCCTTGTTCACGTTCTTGCATTGTAATGCGGCGCACCTGAGTGGTAGACGACTTCCCGGCCATTAAAAACCCCGGATCATGGATACGATTTTTGTATCCCGTTCCATCAGGATGATTAACTGCATCCGCCAAAAACTTGCGGATCATTTTTAAGTCTGCAGCTTTCACATTTAAAGGCTGCCATTCTGTGGCCGATTCTGACTGCAGAATACCTGGCTTCAAGTCTTGACCACTGGCGATTCTGCCCATCAAAAGTGCCATCTGCAAAGGGGTTGCCAGCAGATAGCCCTGCCCAATGCCCGCATTGAAAGTATCTCCCATAACCCAAGATCGTCCGAATCGCTGCTTTTTCCAATCTTTAGTCGGCACCAAGCCTGCGTGTTCGTTGGGGATCTTGATACCGGTTTTACTGCCCAACCCCAGCCTTGTAGCCATATCAGCAATACGCTTGATGCCCAATTTCTTGGCGAGGTTATAAAAATAAATATCGCAGGATTTATACAAAGCACGCTGCAAATCAACGGATCCATGACCATATCTGCTCCAGCAATGAAAGCGATGATTGCCCAGATCCGTATGCCCTTCACAAAATACTTTTTCACTCGGGGATATCATCCGATGCTCAAGCCCAGCAAGTGCCACCACAATCTTGAACACCGACCCAGGAGCATACGTTCCAGCTAATGCTTTGTTCAGCAGGGGGTTATAAGGATTATTCAACAGGGCCTTCCAATTATCTGATGAAATACCTGTTAAAAATAAATTGGGGTCATAACTAGGGATAGAATTCAGTGCCAAGACATTACCCGATGGTACTTCCAGCACCACGGCAGAAGCACTTTTCTTATCTGCCAGAATTTCTTGCACACGTTGCTGCAGCTCAATATCAATTGTAAGGTGCAGATTGTCACCCGTCTTGCTGGGGGTAGACTTCAACTCGCGCACTGTGCGCCTTTTAGCATTAACTTCGATTTCTTTGAAACCAACGGTGCCACGCAGCGCATTGTCAAAAGTTCGCTCAATACCTGTTTTCCCTACCTTCATTCCAGGCAGATTCAACATCTTGTCTTTTGCAGTATCCTGTTTAGAAGGTGTTTGAACATAACCGATAACATGCACAAGCGTATCTGCATAAGGATAATGGCGGCGTGCCCCCTCGTCGATATATACCCCGGGCAGGTCGGGAACTTGGACTTCGATTTGGGTCACCTGCTGCCAGCTTAGATTTTCTTGCAGCGTTAAGGGCAAGAACTTAGGGTGGCGCCTTACAGACTTTGGCAAGGACTCCATAGATACATTCAAGATAGGTTCAAGGACCTGTTGCACTTGCTTAATAGAAGAAACTTGTTCCGGAATCATCAATGCTTGAAAGTTTTTATGGCTTTCAACCAGCGCTTTGCCATTTCGGTCAAAGATGACACCACGTTTAGGCGGGATAAACTCGAGCTTAATGCGGTTACTGTTTGCCATGGTGCTGTAATGATCTGCATTCCACACCTGCAAATAAAACATCCGCCCAACCAAAGTAGACGCCAAGACTGTTTGTGTAGCAGCCGTTACAAAAGACCGCCGCGTGTATAAGTCATGGTGATCCATGGTGCACCGCGTCGAATAAGATGGGCTCGATTTTTATCAATAATGCCGCCCATGCTGGATAAACAACGATCGTAGCAATCACAGACAAAGGAATAATTGTTTCCGTTGCCGAAAGCCAATTTATAGTATTTTGCAGCACAAGATACAAACAGCTGAAGACAATCCATGTGATGAAAAAAGTATGTTCGCGAACATACCTGCGAAAAAAAGATACAATGCCAAAAAAGCTTAGATAAATTATGGCCATGAATCCTAGTGGATTGCCTAAAACTATATCTGCAAAAACCCCAATGATCAGTAACAATACGGGATGCACCAGCTCGGACCGGTACAAAGCCAAGACAAACAGCGAAATATAAAATAAATCAGGAAAAGCAGGAAAGCTAATCTGAATCCATGAAAGGGTAATCAGCAGCCCAACTGGGGTCCAGCTTTGAAGAAAAGCTTTTGTTCCATCAGTCATGGCTTTAGAGGCTGCCCAACAATGGTAACAATATCCAGGCGCCTAAGATCTGCTGCTGGGCGGACTGTTTTCTTATCTGCATCTTTGATTTGCCCAATATACAGGCCTGGTGGGAAAATACCGCCTGTGCCTGATGTAAACAAATGGTCACCGGCGATGATTTCATGTTCTTTATCCATGTGGGTCAGGCGCAATGCCCCTTTACTGTTTCCACTCAAGATAGCTTGAATACGGTTTGAAGCCAGCGTTGCAGGGATACGAGAATGCATATCCGTCAGCATCAGCACTTGTGAAGTCCTATTGCTAGATTCAATAATGCGGCCGACAACTTTGCCTGATGCTATAACAACGGCTCCCTTTTCAACGCCTTGATCTATACCAACATTTAAAAGCAAGGTATGCGAGAAATTTCCATAAGGCATCCGAATAACCCGCGCAGAGGCGATAATCGGGAAATCATCCGGAACCATGGAAACTTGCTGCCGCAAGGATGCGTTTTCAGTTGCTAACTTAATATTCAGCTGTTGAATTGCTGTTGTCTTTGCGAGCTCTTCCCGCAAGCGTTTATTTTCTTCATACACAAACTGCCAATGGGTAATGTTATGCATCAACTGCTCAACTGATTGCGAGGTCCTCATGGAAAACTCAATTAGAGGAGCTGTTATATCTAGGACCGTGTTTCTGATAGCAGGACCGTACACATTGTCCCATTTATTGGCAGTGAATAAAGCTAAGGCAGTCATCATCGCTGCTATGTACCACAGGCGCGAAGTGGAAAGCCGCGCATATTGTGACAGCCGTAAAAACGTTGATGATGTCGTGCGGTATGAGAATAGCACGCCTTAGCTTTCCTCCTGTTCTTTAGTACATACTGATCAAAACATCTTTAAGCGCACGCATTTGCTCCAGCGCTTTGCCGGTTCCAAACGCAACACAAGACAGCGGATCTTCAGCAATTGATACTGGCAAACCAGTTGCATCCCTTAATACACGTGGCAAGTTCTTCAGCAACGCGCCACCACCTGTTAGGACAATCCCCTTATCCACAATATCTGCAGACAATTCAGGCGGCGTGTTTTCCAATGCATTTTTAACAGCATCAATAATGCCAGCAACCGGCTCTGCCAAGCTTTCCGCAACTTGACGCTCGTTTAGGTCGATCTCCTTGGGAATGCCCTGGATCATGTCGCGACCTTTAATTTTTACGGTCTCACCATTGCCTTCATCAGGCTGCATGGCCGAACCAATCTCTTTCTTAATGCGCTCTGCTGTGCTTTCACCAACCATCAAGTTGTGAGCCCTGCGGATGTAATGGATAATCGCATCATCCAACGTATCGCCACCAATACGAACCGAACGTGAATACACAATTCCACCCAACGACAAAACGGCAACTTCAGTTGTACCACCGCCGATGTCTACAACCATCGATCCTGTTGGCTCGGTTACAGGCAAGCCAGCACCAATAGCGGCAGCCATTGGCTCCTCGATCAAATGTACTTTACGTGCACCAGCGCTTTCCGCAGATTCTTGAATCGCGCGACGCTCGACAGCAGTTGATCCTGATGGCACACAGATCACCATTTGAGGGCTGACAAAGCTACGACGATTATGAACTTTATGGATAAAATGCTTGATCATGCTTTCTGCGACTTCAAAGTCTGCAATGACCCCTTCGCGCAAAGGGCGAATAGCATGAATATTTCCAGGCGTACGGCCCACCATGTGCTTGGCATCTTCTCCAACAGCCAAGACTTGCTTTTGCCCACGCGTCGTTGTAATCGCCACCACAGATGGCTCGTTCAGGACAATCTCGCCCCCTTTAACACACACCAGCGTGTTGGCGGTGCCCAAATCAATACCCATATCTGCTGAAAATCTACCAATGACTTTCGCTAACATCTGCCAATATCCTTTTGAAAAATATAACCGTCGATATCTAAGTTGTACGACACTCTGATTCCAGGGTCCAGTGCAAAATTATGGCCTTAGAGGTGACTGGTCTTTCACCCGGTAAAAACGCAATGTTGCAATACCTAGAAACACAAGCACAGCGCCCGTTAGCTGGTTAAATGACAGCACTTCATTTAACAAAATATATGCAGCCAAAATTGTAATGACCGGCCCTATCATACTGATAATCGCCGATGCTTCGCTGCCAATGCGCTTGATGCCTTCATAAAGGGTGAAAAATGGAATTACTGTGCAGAAAATTGAGATAAAAAGCAGCATGAACCAAGCATCCATTGACACATTTAATAAGACAGCAACAGAAGTCGTACTGACAAAGTAAAGTGCAATAGCTATAAAAGTCACGGTGTTCGTCAGGCAGGTAAACAGAATGCTGGGGACAGTCTCCATTGCCTTCTGGCTGATCATAATTTGGCAGGCATAACAAGCCGCTGCAGCCAAGGCAAAACACACACCTGTTGTACTAATTGAAATGTCATTATCCAAAGCGCCCATTAAGAATATTATGCCTGCTTCCGCCACTAAAAATGCCAAAAGGTGTTGTTTTGGGGGCAGGCGCATCGTACCAATGGCCCGAAAGATGATAATAAAAGCTGGGTATGTAAACAGGATCATCCGCTCTACCCCAGCTGCAATATAAGACAAAGCAATAAAGTCCGTGATCGCACTGCAGGCAAATAGCAACCCCGTTGCCATACATAGCAGCAGATCTCGCCTTGAAAGCTGTCGTAGTTTTTTATATGCACCTTTGGCAATTGGGTATGACCAAAACAAGGGTGTGGCTAAAAGAAAGCGGATAAACAAAAGTGTCGCAACGGTGACCCCTTCTGCAAAGATCAATTTGGCAACAACACCCTTAAGCGCAAAACTGATAGCGCTGAAGAAAATCAGGCCAACCCCTGTTGGATTAAGTGCGGCTGTTGAGAATGTGTTTTCAATTTGCTTCATAGAGGATGATTGTAAAGAGTTTTACCTGGTTAGGAAAGAGGGCGTGTTATCTGGGGAGAGAGCCATATCAAGCGTCATTTATATTAAACATACATTTAAAAGAGATATAGCGCCTCTAGGACAAATAAGATACTTTAGTGTATGAACATTATTACAACGACCCAAGCTCTTACAGATTTCTGTAACCAGTTGTGCGACCAGGATGCTGCAGGCTTTGTGACCATTGATACGGAATTTGTCCGCAGGGATACGTACTATCCGATCTTAAGCCTAATCCAGATTGCCGGCAGCCAGACAAACGCCATTATTGACCCTCTTGCGGAAGGCATTGATATTTCCCCTCTAAAGGGGTTGCTTCAAGACAGTAACATCATCAAAGTCTTTCATGCAGCGCGACAGGATATCGAAATCATCTTGCATTATTTGGACTGCATCCCTACTCCGCTTTTTGACACGCAAGTAGCTGCCATGGCTCTGGGGCACGGCGATTCAGTTGGCTACAACACGTTGGTGAAGTCCTATCTTAATGTCGAGCTTGATAAATCCCAGCGCTTTACTGACTGGAATCGCAGGCCGCTGTCAGATAAACAATTGTCTTATGCCCTGCATGATGTAACGTACCTGCGGGAAGTTTACAGCCACATTGCGGGCGACCTGAAACGCTTGCAACGCGGCCATTGGACCATGGAAGAAATGCAGATCCTGCAGAATGAGGAAACCTACAGACTGGATCCCATGCAGACCTGGCGCAAGATTCGCGTTCGCAATAATAACCCCAGATTCTTGGCACGCGTGCAGGAGCTAGCAGCCTTTAGGGAGAATTACGCCAAAGAGCAAAACGTCCCTCGAACACGCGTCTTGTCTGATGCCCAAATATTAGAATTAGCAGCCGAGAATCCCAAGAATTGTGCTGGCATAGCAAAAGTTAGAAGCATGAAAAAAGCTTTGTGTGTAGATTCTCCAGACAATCCGATTTTATTAAGCTTAAGCGCCGCAAATGACCGGCCGATAGAACACTGCCCACAAAGCAAAAAGCGCCCGAAAAAGGTTTCTGCGGATGCAGATCTGGTAGCCATGCTAAAACTATGGCTGACCCACGTTTCTCAAAAGCACCAGCTTGCTGCCAAACTAATCAGCAGCACGGACGACATTGAACAAATCGCAGCCCTCGGAGAAACCGACGTGCCAGCCCTTAAAGGTTGGCGTCGGGAAGTATTTGGCAAGATGGCCCTAGATATTCGTAATGGGAAAGTTGGCATGGCCTATAAAGAAGGCAAATTGCATCCCGTTGCGGTTTAATTTGCATCCGTTCAAAGAGGCTGCGAGCCATCCGCTGTGACTTTTGAGACACTGCCGTTTTTAATATTAAAATGCCAACCATGAATATCTAACGCACCTGCTTGAATTGCCTCAGCAATCCATGGAAAACTTCTGAGGCGCTCTAGCCCCAGCCTTACGTTTTCATACTCAACTTCCTGCTGAACATCAACATCAGCGCCCAAGCTTTCAATACGATCATTTGCTTCACGAATGTGTGACATCCAGCTGTCGACATAATCAAACCCAGATTTACCCGAACGTAGCGCTTTTATCCCGCCACAATTTGAATGTCCCATAACGATGATATGCTTGACACCAAGCCCCCGAACTGCGAATTCCAGCGCAGCACTGACACCATGCCTACCATCATCATTTTCTCTTGGAGGCACAACGTTTGCTACATTTCGGACAATGAACAGGTCTCCTGGATTAACCCCAAAAAGAGTTTCCAGTTTTACCCTGCTATCACAGCAGGTAATAACCATAATCTTGGGCTGTTGTGAATCGCTGAGATCATTTAGACCGTGATCATTCCCGGCTTGGAAATTCTTGTGAAAATTATGATACCCTTGGATAATCATTTCTAAGCTCTTCATTAGGACCCCCTTAACGCCAGTTACGAAACACTGACCTCCATAGCATCAAAAATCCCAGAAGCAAAATGAAAATTGGCGATAGCCATAATATGTAGGTGAATGGCTTGAACGGTGGATTAAGGAAAACTTGCTCACCATAGTGTTGGCCAATATAGTCCAGAATCTGCGCTTCGGTCTCTCCCGCAATCAATTTATCATGAATTATTTTGCGAATATCATTAGCAATATCTGATGATGATTCAGACAATGTTTGGGCGATGCAAGTTGGGCAGCGCAATTGAGAGGTAATATGTTGCTCCTTTTCCAGCAAACCAGACGCCTGTCCAGATATTGCTGCAACAAACATCATCACAAAAAGCCATACTTTCATTACTGCCTCACTCTGTCATTTTCTTTATAGCATCAATGTTTTTCGGCATGACTTCTTCGCTTAGTACGGCTGAAATCACTCCATCTGACGAGATGATATACAATTCAGCAGGCTCGACAACCCCTAAATTCACACTGATGCTGCCATCGCGGTCCCAAATGACATCTTGATACTGCAGACCTTGGGCTTTCTGCCAAACCTGCCCAGCTTCTACTGAAGATTTATATTGGACGCCGTACACTTTTACATCCTGCATTAACGCTTTTATGGTTGGCACTTGCAGGCGGCTTTGATAGCTATCGGGCTCGAAAATATGCAACAGATATGGCTCTCCCTTTTCCAGCATTAAACCTATTTCCTGCACGCGCTTGCCAACCATAGGGTGCCTGGGATCGTCTTTATCAATCATGATCCAAAACAGGACCACCAGCCCCAAAAATATCACCAGCGGCAGCTTATACATACTTTTTCCTTCGCAGCAGTCCTGCAGACACCAGTCCCCCAAACATCATCAAAATACCCCCAATCCAAATCAGCAAGACATAGGGGTGCCAGTCCAAGCGGACGACCCAGGTATCATCTCCAATAAACTGCCCCAGCGCTATATAGAGATTGGACAAGCCAGAATACAGCAACGAGGTCTCCGTCGTCATCACTTGTTGAACGCCATAGTAACGCTTTTGCGGTGAAGCCATCGTGCCATCAACCATGATCACAGCGTCTTCCACAGAATAATATGGCCCGCCCTGAACGTCGACCGATGACAAGGTGATTTCCTGCCCTCTAAAGGTTGTGGTATCGCCAATGCGCATCATGGGCGCAACCTTTTCATGTCCCAGAACATCGATGCTCATGCCCATGACACTAATGGCGATCCCTAGATGAGCAAGCGACATACCAACCAGCCCCCAGGGCCGGGACTTTGAAGCTTTATATTTTTCGATAAAGTGCATACCTGTTGCTGCTGCCAACCAAGACGCCAGACCAAATGCGACGGCTGCGATTATCGGGCCTCCATAGTACACATACAGAACTAGAACGGCGCCAGCCAACCCAATCGTCGTAGCTGTTGCTAAACGCTTCAAGACAACCGCTGCATCGGCTTTCTGCCACGCCAAGCGAGGGCTGATAGCCATAATTGCCAGCAATGGCAAAGCAAGGGGAATGACCACTGTATTGAAATACGGCGCCCCAACCGTAATTTGTGGCCCGTCGAAAGCCTGCACCAGCAAGGGATATATCGTGCCCATAAAGATAATCAAGCACAACGTTACCAGCAAGACGTTGTTCACATAAAGCGTTACTTCGCGGGATACAACCTGTTGGAATGGCTTGCTCCGAAAGGCTGCCCCCTTTATGGCAAAGGTGCTAAGCCCTGCCCCTACAACGCCCAGAATCATCATTAAAATAAAGACTCCACGCGCCGGATCAACGGCAAACGAGTGCACTGACGTTAAAACGCCCGAGCGCACCAAGAAGGTTCCTATCAAGCAAAACGCAAACGTCAATAAGCATAAACATAAAGTCCAGGCTGATAGCATGCCACGCTTTTGCGTCACAATCAGGCTGTGTACCAAGGCGGTTGCCAAAATCCAAGGCATCAATGCAGCATTTTCTACCGGATCCCAGAACCACCAGCCTCCCCAGCCAAGCTCGTAGTATGCCCACCAGCTGCCCCAGGCAATGCCGATACTTAAAAAGGACCAGGCGATAAGTGTCCAGTACCTACAACTTTGTGACCAGGCTTCGGAAATCTTTCCACCAAGCAAAGCTGCATAGCCATGCGAGAAGGCCAATGAACACCCAACATAGCCTAAATACAACAGCGGCGGATGGATGGCCAACCCTATATCTTCCAAGATAGGGTTCAGGCCCTGCCCTTGTAATGGAGCAGGATCAACCACAATAAAAGGATTAGACGTCAGGAAAATAAATAGGTGAAAGACTAAGCTCATGACACCTTGAATACCAACAATACGCAGGATATGGGAACGCTCTAGCTGTGTCTTTGTAATGGCAAATCCTGCAGTATAGCCGCTCATCAGCAACAGCCACAGCAGCATTGAGCCCTCATGATTTCCCCACACGGCCGTTATTTTATATATCAGTGGCGACAGGCTGTGCGAGTTAAGGGCGACGCACAGAACTGAAAAGTCCGAAACCATAAAGGCGTGCACCAGCCAAAAGAACGCCCCGAGCAGCGATAGAAATTGCAGAACGGAAACGCTCTGCATCAGACGCAAACGCTTGATAGCAGGCGCCAAGCTCTGCATAGCTGCCAAAATCAAACTAAGCCCAAAGGCTAAATGTCCAAGAGAAAATGTCATGATGCCTCGTACTTATGGCCTTTGGCTTCCAAGGCCTTGGCGACGTCCGGTGGCATATAGTTTTCGTCGTGCTTTGCCAATATCATCGATGCTTTGAACTGACCAGACTCTTGCAAGTATCCTTCGGCTATCACGCCTTTGCCTTCAGCGAACAGATCTGGCACGATCCCATCATAGGCAACGGTCACGGTTTGATCTTGATCAGTGATTTGAAAGGTCACCTCTTGTCCCGCACGATTCAAGCTGCCAACACTGACAAGCCCTCCCACACGTATCAACTTACTTGATGAAACCTGCTGCAAAGCTGGATCTGATGGCAGATAGAAATAGACGACATGTTCCCGCAACGCATCAATCGTCAATAGGGTTGCCAAAGACAAACACCCCACGCAAAAGCTGATGATGACCAGGCGCTGATGCTTAGGCTTCATGGCTTTCCTTGACTTGCGACTCTAGCACGCTTAACCGCTTTTTGGCCTGACGCGCTTGCCACCAGGAAAACGCAAAGAATCCGGATAGCCCAAGGCAAGCTATTACATAGGCGGTCTGGATATAAAAGCTGGTGCTGGTAGGCTCTAACATCGCTTAATGCCCTCCTGGTTGGCTTCGGATGACGCGCCTTTGCAGGGCTTTAAAGCGGTTATTCGCCAATAATTTCTGCGAGCGAATCAGCAACATGGCCAAAAAATACAACACATACCCCAAAGCCATAACTATCAAAGGCTTCAGCATAGAAGAATGTATTGCAGGACTGTCAAATCGCATAATGCTGGCCGGCTGATGTAGCGTGTTCCACCAGTCCACCGAGAACTTAACGACCGGTATATTTATAATGCCAATAATCGCCAAAATAGCTCGCGTCCTTGACGTTTGTTCATCATCGCCATCTAAAAATAAGTACCCTAAGTAAAAGAAGAACAGCAGTAACACAGAAGTCAGTCTTGCATCCCACACCCACCAGGCACCCCAAGTAGGCTTACCCCACAAGCTGCCAGTTACCAGACAAATAAAGGTAAACAGCGCCCCGATCGGTGCAGCAGATTGTGCCAACAACCCCGCCAATGGCGACCGCCAAATCAGCTGTATCGCACTAGACACTGCCATAAAGGTGTAAACGCCTAATGCCATCCAAGCCGCTGGCACATGTATATACATAATGCGTACGGATTCTCCCTGCAAATAATCTGGCGGCGAAGCAGAAAGGCTCAAATACAGCCCATAGCCAAAGCATCCTGCCATCAGCAAGAACACCCATGGCATTATATAAGCAGACAGGCGTTGAAATTGCCCTATGGTCGGAACGTAAGTCATCATGGATGCATTTTATACCGGAATCAGTGCGATAGTATAGCGGATTTTTGGGTGATTTTAGGGGGCACATAAAAAGAATATAAATGATGGCATGCAGTCGTTTATTTGTTATAATTATTATAAAATAATAGGAAATGACATGTGCTTCTACATTTCAAAAAACAGGTTTAAATCTATTTCCATTCTAGCGTTATTACTTTTTTCTGACGGCATCCCGAATGCAGATGCTAGCAATAAAGAGAAGTTGCGAGAAGAATGTCAAAAATTTTTTCTCGGGGTGCGAAGTTTTGACAGAAGCCTTGGTCCTTATCTCGATCATGTGCAAAATGATTTCATGCAAAAACTTGGCTTTCAAAATGACGGGGCTCAGAGACAACCCGAAAAATCCAGAAGCAAAGAAACATTTGAGGAAAAAATACACAATGTAATGCCTCTTTTGGAGAAGGCAGAAAAGTTAGGAAAACTCAAGGAGCAAGAAAAAAGTAAATTGTGTGGCCCGGAAGGCTTGAAAAAAACCTTTGAAGAATTAGGCCTTGCTGTAGGTCAAAATATAACTGCCAATAGCAACGCTACTTTAACCCCCAAGATTAAGGAGGCAATCAACAAAAAAATTGTCTTTACAGCTCTGGAAGCCCTTGGCAAAGAAGTTTTTGTTGATGATTTTGCGCACTCAGATGACGATCATCTGAACATCTTAATCAAAACCTTGATTAAGCGCAAGATAAGCGGTAAGGAAAGCCTGTGGAAAGAATATTAGCAGCAATTGATAAGTTTAATCAGCGACTCAGTCACTGTGTTCGCTGGTTTACGCTATTGATGGTGTTACTCACCTTTATCATAGTGGTACTTCGTTACGGGTTTAACCTCGGGTGGATTGCGATGCAGGAG
>JBMYXZ010000006.1:0-25810 GCA_049608925.1 Alphaproteobacteria bacterium
CCGGAGCGTCGGAGTGTGTGGAGTTGAGTGGATAGAGCCTTGAAACAGCAAGGTTTCTCAATCACCAAAACGTATTCCAGAGGCCTATACTCTCACGCCGTCCTTCTGATTTTCTCAAGATTCTCGCCGGCTAGCTGAAGCGTCTCAACAGCTTTTTCTGCTTTTACCCCTTGCTCGATCATTGTCAGCACCAGCTTAATAGTTGACGGTACGTAACGCCCTTTTTCAGCTTGCTGCTTTTTATACGCTGCAGCCCTGACCACCATTTCCATAACATCTCTGTCTGCTAAACCTGTCACGCCGTGCTCTGCCAGCAGCTTTTTAACCAGTCCCGCGCTGCGCACCCTCAGTTTGTTGTTTGATGCACTAAGGTCAATCATGCGGTTGCCATAGACCTTGCCCATTCCAACCATGGCATAATTCGATACCAGGTTCAGAGTCTGCTTCAACATCATGGCCCTGGCCAGGTGCATCGAATCGTTATCAATGTCAGGATAGGCCACGTGCGCATCACAATACCGTGCCAGTTCGGAATAGTCTCCCTGCCCTAACGTGATCAACCCCAGCTTAGCCCCCGGCGTTTTTGCAGCAATCGCATAGGGCAGCATAGTCTTAATTTCATCTGGATTTGCAAGCACCATCACCACCATGTTGCCGCGTCCAATGGGGCGGTTGGTAAAGCTCCCAACGCTTGGATTTCTAGCGGTAGACAAAGAAATCTCAGCAACATCTTTTTTCTCTGTTGCGTCAAGTTCGCATCCCAGCATGTCTTGCCACGCGTCGATGTCCTGTTTACCGGAAACCATATATGCCCTGAATTCAGCCCGTCGGTGTGCAGGCTCACACGTCCTGGCAGGAGGGTTCGTCGAAAACGTCGGCGCCGTTTCTGTAGCATCCACCATGACTTCCCGAATGCAATCAGCAGTTGCTAGCAGGGTTACATATCCTTGATCTGTTTCGTCTTTCACACGCCGAAAATTTGCTTTTTCACTCGCAAATGTCTCAAACGCTAAATCTCCCAATTCTTGGATATTTTGCAGCTGTCGATCTACACTTTGATTGACCTTCGAGATATCAAGCTTCTGATGCTGTAGAGCTGTTCCAATGCACAGCTCGTCCAAAGTTGCTGCTTGCAAGCGCGTGGAGCCACCTATTGCTTGAGCGCCAATATCAATCGTCACGGGCTTAACACCATGCTGATCAAACAGTGGGCGCGTTCTTTCCGGTACATGAGACGAATTCAGGAAATAAAAAACTTCCGCACCGCGCTCACGCGCCTCAAGGCCAGCACCTATATTAAACTGTGCGGAGCCACTGGCTGAAATCAACACCACCGTGTCTTTGGCCGTAACGTCTTTTGCCCTGATAGCCTTGCGCCCTGCTTCCTGAGAATCTTCAAAGCCTTCTTTCGCCCTAACAAATGTCGAGCCACCGCCTGCGATAATGCCGATAACTTTATCTGAACCAGACTTTGCAGCTAAATCGATTGCGATTCGTCCACTGGATCCACATCCAACCATAAAGATCCTGTCGCTTTCGGCAAAACGCTTGGATACTGCAGGGTGATATTTCTGCATATACTGCTCGTAACCACCCTCGACTGCGCGGTCGACAGTCCGCAATTGCTCCAGTGCTTGTCTGCGATCTTGCGAGAACGTCTGGCTTAAAGTTTGCGTTGCTGGGTGCAACTGCTCGGTTGAAATTTTGCTGATATCAATCTGCATCAGCTCATCAATATCAATGCTTTGATCCAACGGCATGCTGGAAATTTGCTCTTGTAGGGAAAGCGATAAAAGTAGTGACAGAAACATAAAACCTCCTATATTTTTTATAAACTTACACCATTGCCCATAATTCTTGAAGATTGTGCTTAATTTGGTATACTAAGAGCGTAAGAGAGTATGAACTCTTATAGTATTGTAACCCTTAAGGGGAGCTCGACGTGCTTAATTACGAGGCGATGAGCTCTTGCTAATAAGTGAGGAAATTATGAGTAAAGTCATAGGTATTGACCTAGGCACCACGAACTCTTGCGTAGGTGTCATGGATGGGCAAGAAGCCCGTATTGTCGAGAACGCAGAAGGCGTTCGCACAACCCCATCAATGGTAGCATTTGCAGAAAATGGCGAAAGGCTTGTTGGACAACCCGCAAAGCGCCAAGCAGTTACCAATCCTGAAAACACGCTATTCGCTATTAAGCGTTTGATCGGACGCCGCTTTGATGATCCGCTGACAAAGAAAGATATGGATCTTGTGCCATATAATATTGTCTCGGGCGATAACGGTGACGCATGGGTAGAATCTCGTGGTGAAAAATATAGCCCCAGCCAAGTAAGCGCGTTCATTTTGCAAAAAATGAAGGAAACAGCTGAAAGCTTCTTGGGTGAAAAAGTCACACAAGCAGTCATTACTGTGCCTGCATACTTCAATGACTCCCAGCGCCAGGCAACAAAAGATGCCGGTAAAATCGCTGGTCTTGAAGTTCTTCGTATCATTAACGAGCCAACTGCTGCGGCTTTGGCCTATGGTATGGACAAGAAAACAACTGGTACGATCGCCGTATATGACCTTGGTGGTGGTACATTTGACGTGTCGGTCCTAGAAATCGGCGATGGCGTTTTTGAAGTGAAGTCAACCAACGGTGATACATTCCTGGGTGGCGAAGACTTTGACCAAACAATTATTGACTATCTTGCTGACGAGTTTAAGCGCGAAAACGGCATCGACCTGCGCGAAGACCGCCTGGCTCTGCAGCGTTTGAAGGAAGGCGCTGAAAAAGCAAAGATCGAGCTTTCAAGCTCTATGGAAACAGAAATCAACCTGCCTTTCATCACGGCTGATGCGTCGGGTCCAAAGCACTTGACCTTGAAGCTGTCACGCTCAAAGCTTGAAAGCCTCGTTGACAAGCTAATCGACCGCACTGTCGAGCCTTGTAAGAAGGCCCTGAAGGATGCTGGTCTGACTGCTGGCGAGATCGATGAAGTGATCTTGGTTGGTGGTATGACCCGTATGCCAAAGGTATTCGAGACTGTAAAAACATTCTTCGGTCGCGAGCCACATCGTGGCGTTAACCCTGATGAAGTTGTTGCCATGGGTGCCGCAATTCAGGGTGGTGTTCTTCAAGGAGACGTTAAAGACGTTCTGCTTCTTGACGTAACACCTCTGTCCTTGGGTATTGAGACTGTTGGCGGTGTGTTCACCCGTCTGATCGACCGTAACACGACAATTCCAACGAAGAAGTCTCAGACCTTCTCAACTGCTGAAGACAACCAAAATGCAGTGACCATCCAGGTCTCCCAGGGTGAACGCGAAATGGCAGCGGATAACAAAGCCCTTGGCCAGTTCAACCTTGAAGGTATTGCGCCTGCCCCACGCGGTATGCCAAAGATCGAGGTAACATTCGACATTGATGCCAACGGTATCGTCCACGTTTCTGCGAAAGACCAAGGAACTGGTAAAGAGCAGCAAATCCGCATCGAAGCATCTGGCGGTTTATCTGATGATGACATCGAAAAGATGGTCAAGGATGCCGAGCAATTTGCAGATGAAGACAAAAAACGCAAGGAAAGTGCGGAAGCACGTAACCAAGCGGAAAGTCTTGTGCACAGCACCGAAAAGTCTCTTGGCGAGCACGGTGATAAACTGGAAGATGCTGAAAAGCAGAAGATTTCTGATGCTATCGCAGCTCTACAAGAATCTTTGAAGGGCGAAGATACGGAGGACATCAAAGCAAAAACAGATGCTCTGTTGCAATCTTCTATGAAGCTGGGCGAAGCCATCTATCAGGCAACCCAGGAAGAATCAGCTGCAAATGACGGCAATGCTGAACAGCCAACCACGGCTGAAGAAGCTAAAGCAGACGCCGCTGATGATGTTGTTGACGCCGACTTTGAAGAAGTTGACGGCGACGACCAAAAGAAAGCCCAATAAGGCTAATGGGGGAGCTCTTGTAGCTCCCCACCCCTTTTTGAGAGATCAAATATCATGTCGAAAAAAGATTTGTATGAATTGTTAGGTGTTTCGAAATCGGCTTCTGCCGACGAGATCAAAAAGGCTTATCGTAAGTTAGCGATGAAATATCATCCTGACAAAAACCCTGGCGATAAAGAAGCAGAACAAAAGTTTAAAGAGATCAACCTAGCCCATGAAGTTCTGAAGGACGAGCAAAAGCGTGCAGCGTATGACCAATACGGCGATGCAGCATTCCAGCAAGGTGCTGGCGGTGGGCAGCATGGCGGCTTTGACTTTAATTTCCAAGGTGGTGCTGGCGGATTTTCCGATATCTTCGAAGAAATGTTCTCTGAGTTCATGGGCGGTGGCCCTGGTGGCGCGCATTCGTCCGGCAGTGGACGTTCACGTGGCAGCGACCTACAGTACTCGATGACTATCTCTCTGGAAGATGCTTTCAAAGGGGTTAATAAATCTATCAAGGTTAACACCAATGCGGCGTGCGGTACCTGCAGCGGCAGCGGTGCTAAAGAAGGCACAAAGCCAAAATCTTGTTCGACCTGTCATGGTCGCGGCAAGATCCGCACACAGCGTGGCTTCTTCACCGTTGAGCAAGCTTGTGGAACCTGCAAAGGCCAGGGCACCTTTATTGATTCACCTTGTGGCGATTGCGCCGGCCAAGGTCGCAAACGCAAAGAAAAAACTCTTAGCGTGTCTATCCCAGCAGGCGTGGAAGATGGATCGCGCATCCGCCTTGCAGGCGAAGGCGAAGCAGGCGCTCGAGGTGGCATGAACGGAGACTTATACGTCTTCATAGAGGTTAAATCACACTCTATCTTTATGCGTGAAGGCGCTGACATCCACTGTCGTGTTCCAATTTCTATGGTAAAGGCTGCTTTGGGCGGCACGATTGATGTGCCTACCATTGATGGCTCCAAAGCTCGGGTAACCATCCCTGAAGGAACACAGTCAGGCAAACAATTCCGCTTGAAGAGCAAGGGTATGTCAGTCTTAAGGCGCTCGGGCCGTGGCGATATGTATGTCCATGCGCATGTGGAGACCCCTGTTAATCTCACTAAGAAGCAAAAAGAAATCTTAAACCAGTTTGAGTCTTCTGACACAAAGCACAAAACGTGCCCCGAATCGGAAGGTTTCTTCACGAAGGTGAAAGATTTTCTGGGTGGGTTCCAGGAGTAATACATGACAAAACCAGCAACAAATCCTCAGCCACACATAGAGCATTGTGATGGGCTTAGTCAGATTGTCGACAAATATGACGGTTTGCTGCTGGATGTATGGGGTGTGCTGCACAATGGCGAAGCACCCTATCCTGGAGTCATCGATTGCTTAGCAAAGCTGAAAGCAGCAGGCAAAGACACGTTACTGTTTTCCAACGCACCAAGACGTCCCCACCAATTGCAGGAGCAATTAACCAGACTGGGTATCACCCGTGATATGTATGGCCAAGCCATTACCTCTGGCGAAGTCACACATCAATGGTTGAAAAAACACCATCATGCAGGCAAAAAATATTATTTCCTGGGTGTACCTGCCAAGGACTCCAGCCTGTATGATGATCTGGAACAAGCTGTCTTTGTCGACAGTATGCAGGATGCAGACCTGAATGTAGCCTCAAATTTCTTAGAGGATCGATCAGACCTTGCCGCCTATACGGATGAATTTTCGGATGCAATTGCAGCCAAAGTACCCATGGCCTGCGCGAACCCAGACATAATCGTTAACAAGGGCGATAAGACCCTGAACTGCTCCGGAATGCTCGCCCAACATTACGCAGAACTTGGGGGCGATGTGACCTATTTTGGCAAGCCCTATGCAGCCATTTACGACTATGCGCAGACGTTGTTACCTGGTAAGAAACTTCTCGCGATTGGTGACTCTCTTGCTACAGATATAAAAGGCGCCACATCTAACGGTATAGATGCAGCGCTGGTTGCCACCGGTATTCATGCCGCGGATTTCTCAGATTCAGGTATGAAATTCGAGGAAAGTCTCAATAAACTTTCGATGATAAAGGGGGTTTGGCCAAAATACTTTCTTCCCAGTCTTAGGTGGTAAGTGCGGGTTGCGCATACGATCAAAATATCGAAGAATCGCACGCCAATCTTCACCGAACATTGCCTCGTACACATAGCTTAAAAATTGTGCGTTCCTCTCAGGGCAGAAGATACAATTGTAGTAAGAAGCGAGAAACAGTGATTCATCATTATTTTCATATGAGTACCCAACAACAATAATAGGAACCTCTAAAGGATGATACCCAAGCCTAAATATCCCATTGACTTCTTGCCTAATATTTCCCTTTGGGTCACAAATTACATTCTTACCCCAGCCTTTGAAAAGTAGTGAAGGATACTGCCTAACTACTGAGACAACTCTGGTACCGGGAAGGTCATACTCTTCTATTGCCCTTTGATAGTGAGCTGAAATTTTAGCTTGTTCTATATTGGCATTAGGATGGATTACCATTATATCCACTCCTGTATGCGGCTTAATATTCCTTTTATCCTGATACTGAACTCTCTGTTTTTGGGCAAAGGTCACAGGTATGAGGCCATTACCCGCTTTGAGCTGAGCTTTGAAAGCGTTAACAAGTGTCTCGCTACATTCTCTTGCAACCCTCCAGGTTCTACTTGCAACTGAATCTTGAATATGAAGCGTGAAAAAAACTGCAAGTAACGTAAAGAAAAGGCATTTGTTCTTAGTCATTGGTTTGTCCTTAACATATTGCGTAATGCTAAGCCTATGACATAGCTAACTTAAGGGCAAGCCTCTAAGCAGAGACGTTCGTCGTTTTTTCAGAATTTTGCGCGTCAGGTTCTGCAGGTGCCTCGGTTTCGGTGGCATACTGAACCGCGGCTTGACGCCATCCTTTTGCCATTTCAGCAAAACTATCGGCGATTTGGGAGCATAGATCTGCATCATTATTGACATTCACACGCGTGATTCCCGAAATCATAGACGCATAGTAATCATGTTGCACTTGCACAACTTGCTCCTGATCCTTGCTTTCACACTTCAGACCGCTTGCCAGGCCCCGGATAATCGTTGCCGCCTGCTGGCTTTCAACATATCTGGTCTCAATATCATTGTTTCTGATTGCGTCAGTTGCTTTGCGCATATGGGCACAGGCTTCCTCAAAATAATGTGCGATAAAGTCGCCGACTCTGTCGTTATTCACTTTTTGTTTCGGAGCATATGCTTGGTAAGGATTCGAGACCATAAACTTTCAAATTTGATTAAAATTCATATTAAATATATTGCCATGATTTGCCTTCCAAATCCTTAACAATCTTTCGAAAAATTCATAAAAGGAATCTTTGACGAGAAGGCAGAGAATCGCTACACTCTGATTGGATTTTTTAAATTTAGTGGAGACCAATGAATAAACTTCTACCTTCCATAGCTATTGCCTCACTTTTAGCTGCTTGCTCAGGCGACGTTGTCAAATATGAGGAAGACGACACCCTTAACCGTAAAGAGCAGCGTGATGCCAAAGTTGGCAAAATGTTCGGAGAAGACTTTCTAACCTTCGGTGGCGAGAAAAAAGACAATGGTGGCAGCGGCATCGGCGTAAACAAATATTTGTGGCGCGCCTCTTTGGACACTGTGTCATTCATGCCTATCAGTAAAGTTGACCCCTTCGGTGGCGTAATTTTGACAGAATGGTATACCCCGCCCAACACACCAAACGAGCGCGTTAAAGTAGACATCTTCATCCTGGACCGCGTGTTGCGTGCTGATGGTGTTCGCGTATCGCTTCACAAGCAACGCTTAAATAAGCGTGGCGTTTGGGAGGACACTTTTGTTGACCCCCATTCATTCAGCGAGTTTGAGGAAGCTATCCTTACACGTGCAAGGCAGTTGAAGATTAACCAAGGGTAAGTTTTATGAGTACAGATGGGGAACGATATAATTTTCATGTAGTTGAAAAGAAATGGCAGCAGCGTTGGGTTGATGAACGCAGCTTTAATGTCAGCAATGATTCTGACAAGCCCAAATACTATGTCTTGGAAATGTTCCCCTATCCCTCTGGTCGTATCCATGTTGGGCATTTACGTAACTATACTCTTGGAGATATTGTTGCGCGCTATAAAATGGCCAAAGGGTTTAATGTGTTACACCCAATGGGCTGGGATGCCTTTGGCTTGCCGGCTGAAAATGCTGCGATTGAACGTGGGATGCACCCCGGCAAATGGACTTTCGATAACATCGAAGCCATGGATGCACAGCTGATCTCTATGGGCTTGGCCTATGACTGGGATCGCGAAATCATCACGTGCACACCTGAATATTATGGCCATGAGCAGAAAATGTTCTTGGACTTCTACCAGAACGATATGGTCTATCGCAAGGAATCATGGGTTAACTGGGATCCGGTAGATAACTGCGTGTTGGCCAACGAACAAGTGGTTGATGGTAAAGGCTGGCGTTCTGGCGCACCTGTTGAAAAGCGAAAGTTGTCCCAGTGGTTTATGAAGATCACCGATGATGCAGATGATCTGCTGGCTGAAATCGAGCAGCTTGATGGCTGGCCAGATCGCGTCCGCACCATGCAACACAATTGGATCGGCCGCTCTGAAGGGGCGCACGTTGACTTTAAAATCCAAGGTTCAGAAGAATCTATCCGTATCTATACAACCTGCCCTGAAACCTTATTTGGCGGCACGTTTTTAGCTATATCTTCTGGGCATCCGCTGACACAAAAACTGGCGGAAAGCGATGATGCTTTAACCGCGTTTATAGCAGAATGCGACAAACTAGGTACCAGCGAAGAAGCCATCGAGAAGGCCGAGAAAAAAGGCTATAAAACCCCGATTGAAGTGGTGAATCCATTCACCCAAAAGACAATTCCTGTTTACGTAGCCAACTTTGTGTTGATGGACTATGGCACCGGCGCGGTGTTTGCGTGCCCGGCACATGATGCGCGTGACAATGAATTTGCCGTGAAATACAAGCTTCCTATTACCCCTGTGGTGCAGCCAAGAGAAGGTGATCTGCCCGAGGTGGGGGCTTACGAAGGGGATGGAACAATTATTAATTCCAGCTTCCTGGATGGTCTCGAGCGCCCTGCGGCTAAGAAAAAAGCGATTGAGCGCCTGGAAGAAATGGGACGCGGAGAAGGCACAACCAATTATCGTATTCGCGACTGGGGCGTCTCAAGGCAGCGGTATTGGGGTTGTCCAATACCAATGATTCATTGTGATGATTGCGGCATTGTTCCTGTGCCTGCAGATCAGCTGCCCGTCACATTACCTGAAGACGTGACATTTGATAAGCCAGGCAATCCGTTGGAACATCACCCAACCTGGAAGCATGTAGACTGTCCTAAATGCGGCGCTAAGGCTGTGCGTGAGACAGATACATTTGATACATTCTTTGAATCTTCCTGGTATTTTGCGCGTTATTGCTCGCCACAATCAGATCAACCCTTTGACCGTGATGCTGCCAACTACTGGTTGCCTGTTGACCAATACATTGGTGGCATTGAACACGCCGTTATGCACCTTCTATATTCACGCTATTTCACCCGCTGCATGAAGACTTGCGGCTATTTAGATGTAAAAGAACCGTTCAAAAATCTAATGACGCAAGGCATGGTCTGCCATGAAACCTATCAGGATAATGACGGTCAATGGCTGTACCCGCATGATGTGAGAAAAGCAGATGGCAAGTTTGTCACCGTTGAGGATGGCAGTCCTGTAAAAGTTGGCCGCTCTGAAAAAATGAGTAAGTCAAAACGCAACCTTGTTGGCCTTGATGATATTATTCAAGAATATGGCTCGGACACGACACGTTTGTTCTTAATGTCCGACAGCCCTCCCGATCGTGATCTAGATTGGACAGAATCTGGCGTTCAGGGGACGTGGAAGTATGTGAACCGCTTGTGGCGTACTGTCAACCAAGCGCTGCCTCACATGCAAGATTCTGAAGACACCCCCAGTGACAATGACATCAAGCTTAAAAAGCTTGTGCATCAAACTGTTGCTGCGGTCTCACAAGACATTGAAAAATTCCACTTTAATAAATATATCGCCCGTATGCGCGAGCTTAGCAATGCCATCGAGCGCGTTGATTTCAGCACCACGAATGGCGGCATACTGCGGGAAGCCATTGAGACGCTCGTACAGCTGTTTAACCCTGTGATTCCGCATGTCACCGAGGAAATGTGGGCAGTTCTTGGACATAATACTGTGCTGGCAAACTACCCTTGGCCAACCGTTGATCCTGCCATGTTAACTTTGGAGACGATCACAATGGTTGTGCAAGTTAATGGCAAGCGTCGCGCTTCCATCGAAATTGACCCCAACAGCGAAGAAGACACCATCCGTGACATGGCGCTGTCTGATGAAGCTGTTCAACGCGCTATGGCAGGCGCTGAAATTCGCAAACTGATTATCGTACCTAAAAGGATTGTAAACATTGTTGTATAGAGTACTGCCCATTCTTGCCTGCGTATTGGTCCTTTCTGGTTGCGGCTTTCATCCACTGTATCAGCAGGAAACCTATGAAGATCTCTCACAAATAAAAATCAATGTGATTAAAGACCGTCAGGGGCAAATCCTGCGTAATCACTTGATTGATATGATACACCCAAAGGGCTATCCCAAAACGCCAAAATACTGGCTGAATGTGAAGATGAAAGATGTGGAACGCAAGTTGCTATTCCGCCGAGACGCAACCTCTCGATATATTGAAGTGGAAATCTCCGTTGACTTTGAACTGCACGACAGTGCTTCTGGAGACGTTGTCTATAAAGACAGGCTGAAACGTATTTCTTCGTATGCCGTAGGCGCTCAGTCTGAATTCGGATCGTTTTCAACCAGTGTGGCGCAAAAGAACAATCTGGAGCGTGCCCTGAAAGTGATTGCCGAAGATATCCGGATACGCCTATCGGGGTTCTTGGCTCGTAAAAGCGAGGGCTTGGATGCGTCTTGATCTCTCGAGGTTTTGGCAGTCGCAAGATACCTCTTTAAAGAGCGTGTTCTTATATGGCACCGATGACTATTACCTAGATTTCTGCATTCAACAGCAACAACATTGGGCAAAGCCTGAAGTGGATATAAAGCGTGTTGATACGAAAGAATTCATCACGCAAAAGGATACGTTGACACGACAAACAGATCTGTTTGCTGCAAAGTCAGCTCCCAAGCTAATCATTATTCGTGATGCCACCGACAAGCTTGCCAAGCACCTTGATGAATACTTGCTGACAGCACCTGATGATACCCTGGTGGCCTTGCCATGTATTGTGGGAACATCCGTGCGCAAGCTGAAGACTATGCATGAGAAAACGGCTGGATGCGCTTTTGTGTCGTGTTATTTAGACAAAGCGACTGAAAAGCAAACATTCATACAGGTGCTGTTGAAAAAATTTGGCTTGCAGTTAGATCGCGAAGCTTTGTCGTTTGCCATGCATCGCTTGGAAGAGGACCCGTCTACAGTAGAAGCTGACTTCCGCAAGTTGCAACTGTATAACGATCAAGTTACCCTGCAAGACTATCAAGACTGTGTTGTTGATGCCTCCAGCAGCTCGATTGAACAACTAGCATTTGCACTAGGCGGAAGGCAGCACAAAACTTTTTTAACAGCCTATAAGCGTGCCAAAGCTGATGGTGTCGATGACATTTACATGGCGCGTGCCATTACCGGGCATTTTGTTAAGTTGATGGCGTTGGCAAATGCCGTTGATCGCGGAACTCCGGTACAGGATGCCCTTAAAACACAAAGGCCACCAATTTTTTTCAAATACCATGATACATTTAAGCAACATCTGCGCCAGTGGAACCCAACCCAGATTGCTCGCATGATAACAGCACTTCAGGATACCGAACGGCTATGCAAGTCAACAAGCGCGATAGACCCCATGCACAACTGGCGATCAGTCCTTAGGGTTGCTTAACGCCTCAATATTTCCTATGCTATCTAAAAAGATACTCAAGCGGGAGGCATCATGCGTGGACTTTTTAAAAGCATCATTGTAACAACAGCTCTGTTCTGCAGCTTTCACGTTTCAGCAGCAATGAATCCTCAATTCTTTCGTATAGGCACAGGCGGCACAAGCGGCACCTACTATCCCATAGGTGGTTTAATTGCCCATGCTATCAGTAATCCACCTGGATCTCGCCCTTGTGAGCAAGGTGGAAGCTGCGGCGTTCCGGGCTTAGTAGCTATTGCACAAGCTGCTAACGGATCTGTTGCTAATGTCAACGGTATTCAATCAGGGTCAATTGAATCTGGCTTTGTACAGTCTGATGTATCGCATTGGGCATATACTGGTACGGGGATCTATGAAGGCAAGCCGAAAGTTGAAAATCTACGCGCTATAGCCAACCTTTACCCTGAAAGCATTCATTTGGTAGCTAGCAAAAAGTCTGGCATTAAGTCAGTACGTGATCTTAAAGGCAAACGTGTTTCGTTAGACGAGCCGGGATCAGGTACCATTGTGGATGCCCGCCTTATTCTTAAGGCTTACGGTCTTAGTGAAAAAGACATTGACCCAGAATATAACAAGCCCAGCGTGGCCAAAATCAAAGACGGGCAGATTGATGCTTTCTTCATGGTTGCAGGCTATCCAACAGGGGCTGTTGTAGAACTGGCCTCTAGCGTGGGATGTAACATTATTCCAATTTCAGGGCCAGAAGCCGAAAAGCTGGTTAAAGACCATTCATTTTTCAGTCAAGGAATAATTCCAGCTGGAACTTATGAAGGTGTCGGAGAAGTGAAAACAGTCAATGTCGGTGCCCAGTGGGTTGTTAATGCCAATCAGGACGAAGAGCTGATTTATCAAATCACCGAAAAACTGTGGAGCGATAAGACACGTGAAATGCTTGATAAAGGTCATGCAAAAGGAAAAGCTATTAGGCTGGAAGCGGCTCTAAATGGTGTCAGTATCCCCCTACATCCAGGCGCCGAGCGATTCTATCGCGAAAAGAAGATGGAGCCAGAGCCAAAGCTCTAGTATTCTCCGCCACCACCTCATAGGGCTTTATGCCCGGAGTCCACTCTCAGGCATAATCAGCTGCAGAAAACTAAGGCGTATTCTCGATTTTCCGAATCTCGGGGGTTGGTGGACTCCGGGCATAAAGCCCGGAGCGTCGGAGTGTGGGGGAATGGTGTTTGAATGTTCTAATTGGCTCAGATTTTCCTTGGTGAGTTTTGGCAAATCTACTGTAAGCATAGGTGAGCATGGAACTATAACCCACACTCAAAATTATCCCTGACAGTTATGTGTAGAGCCAGAGCTCTTTAGTCTCTCTCATCAAGCCAGGCCATTTGGATAGCCTCGAGAATCTTTTCGTTTGATTTTTGTGGGTCATCGTCAAAATCAGGAAGGTCTTGAACCCATTGCCATAAATCTGTAAAGCGGACGGAAAGAATATCCACATCGGGATATTCTTCCTCTAAAGAAATTGCAATATCATAAACGTCAGTCCAACGCATGATACGTTACACCATCATATTGCGAGTTGCTGCCGGCATTTTAACGCGCAGGCCATCCAGCTCGGGCTTCATGATTATCTGACACCCTAGGCGGGATGTAGCCGTCAAACCAAACGCTAAGTCCAACATATCTTCTTCGTCTTCAGTTGTCTCCTCTAGCAGCTCGAACCATTGCTGTTCAACAACAACGTGACATGTTGAACAAGCAAGGGAGCCTTCACAAGCCCCTTCAATATCAATGTTATGCATGTGCGCAATCTCTAACACTGAAAGACCGAGAGGGGCTTCAACTTCGCGTTCTTCGCCGTCTGGGTGAACAAAAATCATCTTTGGCATGGGCGTTTAATACTCCTTAAATCTAAATTATCAGGCAGCTTCTGCCTGCTGTGGGGTTATATTATAGGTTCCGTTTTCTTTCAAGCGCTCAATCAAATAGCTTTCTGCTGTATGGGTTTCAGACAAGCGTACATGTGAATGAGGATGCAAGAAAAATGGTATCGACATCCGAGACTTCTTCACGGCGTCACCCGTAGGATTAATCACTCTATGGGTTGTCGAGGTATAGTAGCCTTGGCTGGCCATTTGCAACATATCACCAGAGTTCACGACAATAGACCCTGGATAAGCCTGGACATCATGCCAATTACCGCTGCTATCTTTTACCTGCAAGCCAGGCTCGGTAGCAGCAACTAGCAACGTCAGCAAGTCAATATCTTCATGCTCGGCCGCGCGCATAGCACCGTCTTCTTCAGCACCTTCCAATGGAGGATAGTGAATCACGCGCAGTAAGGTACGCTCGCTATCTTTTACCATTGCAGGCAGCGGCATATCATATTGTTCCCGAATTTCTTTAGGGGTGTCTTCTTGCAACCATTCCAGCAATCTTTGGCCAATATCATTGATCTGCTGCAAAAGGTCGAGAGACTTATCACTGATACCCTCTGGCAAGCCATACCATGGAAAATAGTGATAATATTCCATAAGATTGGCAACCGTCGCACCCTTAGCAACTTCTTTATTATGATAGCCTGCGTTGTAGTGATGGCCAAGGTTCCGCAAGGCATGCTCTTTGTCACCTTTAAAGAAGGTTTCCCATTCTGCATAAATCTCGTCAATCAGCTGCTTTTGCACAGGGTGATTGGTAAGCACGGCAAACCCAGTTTCGCGGATAGATGTACAAAACTGCTTGGGTGCGTCTGCTGATGAAAGATCTACTTTTAGAATGTCCATGTGGTACCACCTTATATTTTTGCGGCGACGGAGCCGACCTGTTTGCCCTGTAAAGCCTTATTTATATGGTGTTCTATGCGTCGTTCAGCAAAAACGGCAGACGCTTCTTCCACAGCTTTACACTGACTTTGTATCTCATTCCGATCCGTAGATGCAAGGCTGTTTTGCAGTCCTTGCAGGGCCTGTTGCAGAGCCTCACTTTCCTGATCATTCAGCAACTTCCCATCTTCTTCCAATGCATTTTCGATGGTCTGTAGAAGCTGAGCAGCGTTCACACGGGTTTCCTCTAACAGACGCCGTTCCATGTCAGCTTGACCATAACGCTGGCTGTCGATCAGCATTTGTATCATTTCTTCTTCTGACAAGCCATAGCTGGGCTTGACTTCAACTGTCTGGCTGGTGCCGGTTGTTTGCTCTTTTGCGGATACTGTCAGCAATCCATCAGCATCTACCTGAAAGGTCACCTGTATACGTGCAGCACCTGCTACCATCGGAGGTATCCCACGCAATTCAAATGTCGCCAATGACCGGCACTGGTCAACCATTTCACGATCACCTTGCACAACGTGGATTTTCATTGCTGTCTGGCCATCTTGATAGGTCGTGAACTCCTGTGCTTTTGCCACCGGAGTTGTCGAATTTCTTGGGATAATTTTTTCAACCAGACCACCCATGGTCTCAATCCCCAAAGACAGAGGCGTGACATCTAACAACAGTGTATCTGAACCCTGAGTAAGAGCTTCAGCTTGAATGGCAGCTCCCATGGCCACAACTTGATCTGGATCCAGGGTGTTTAGAGGTTGCTTGCCAAAGAAGTCGCCAACAGTTTTTTGCACCTCTGGTATGCGGGTCGATCCCCCAACCATCACCACACCATCAATATCGTTCGCTTGATAGCCCGCATGGTGTAGGGTCTCTCGGCAAATATGTAGCGTCTTTTCAACCAATGGATGCAACAAATTATAAAAATCTTCCTCGGACAACTCTGCCTGAGATCCTGTCTGGCAATAGACTTCCTTAATCTTACGCGCTGTTGCCAAAGTCTCTTTTGTAATATCGCCATAAAGATAGTGGGCGATTGCGCTGTCGATATCGTCTCCCCCGATGGTGTCACCACCTGTGGCGAGCACTTGAAAAACGCCTTTTTCCAGCTTCAGAACGGAAACATCGAAAGTTCCACCACCGAAATCATAGATGACATACACGCCCTCGGCGCCTGAATCCAGACCATATGCGACGGCTGCAGCCGTTGGTTCATTTAAAAGGCGCAAAACTTCTAAGCCGGCTAGCTTCGCAGCATCTTTGGTCGCAGCACGCGCCGCATCATCAAAATAGGCGGGAACCGTAATCACAGCTTTTGTGACGTCATCTCCCAGCGCTGTTTCTGCGCGGATTTTTAAATATCGAAGGATCTCTGCTGACACCTCAACAGGGGAAATATGCCTGGTGCCAGCCAGATATTGCACAACAGATGTGCTGGCTTCCAGATCGATTTGATGCGCTTCATCCTGCTGTATATCACCGCCAGCTCGGCCCATATAACGCTTGGCAGAACTGATATGCGTGCCTTCAGAAGTCGCATCACACGCAACAGATACACTCGAATCCGTCACAATAACCTCGGACCTTACGCGCGGGTCATCATTAGCCCCCTTAAAAAGCGTGATGTCCCCTGCGTTTGCATACCCAACGAGTGAATTCGTTGTCCCCAGGTCAATTCCAATTGCTTTTACGGTCTCATGTTGCTCGGTTGCCCCGGGCTCAGTCAGCTGTAGTAAACCACTCATTTATCTATTTCCAGGGCTAGAATTTAAAACTTGATCACACAGCACGCGCAATTTATCCAAATACCGCAAACGGTGCAGATTTAACTTGAGCAGGTCAGGGGTTTGGTGTCCTAAACCTTCACTAAACAGGTGCTCGGTAGATTCAAAACGGCTTTGAACATCTTGCTTAAGCTCGATAATTCGCTCGCGTGTTGGAACTGACATTAGCTCTTCCTGCAACTCGAACATTTCTTGAAGCAGACTACTATCATGAATCGTTTCATCACTAACATCAATATGGCGAAGACTCAGTAATAGCTCGGCACGTTTGATAGGTGATTTCAGGGTTTCATATGCCTGGTTGATCATGGCCGCCTGCGCTTCAGCTTGCTTTTTTTTATCCTCTGTCGCCCGTACCATACGGTCTGGATGGTACTGCAACTGCTTCGTCTTGTAGATTTTTTCCAATTCTACAAGATCAACATGCCAGGTTGGCTCCAAATCAAAAAGCTGAAATGCATTATCAGACATGGAAGGATTCTCCGCAGCCACAACGGCCTTTTTCATTAGGGTTTACGAACTTAAAACCACTTTCGAGATCCTCGTCCACATAGTCCATAGTTGTGCCCAGCAAAAACATGATAGCCTTTGGGTCGATTAGAATCTTCAATCCATGAGACTCCACAACCTCGTCAAATGGTTGCTTGTCGTCAGCAAATTCAAGCGCATAAGACAAGCCATTGCACCCCTTAGTTTTCAGAGACACACGCACACCATAGGTGTCCTTGCCTCGGGATGCAATAAGCTTGCGGATGTGCTCGGCAGCGTTATCTGTAATAGTTACGATTGCTGGCCGTTCAGGCGGACTTTGCGTCATTTTTTTCCTGATAATCATTGATAGCCGCACGAATAGCGTCTTCCGCCAAAACCGAGCAGTGAATTTTCACTGGGGGAAGTGCCAGCTCATGCGCGATATCAGTATTCTTAATCTCTAGCGCTTCATCCAAAGACTTTCCGCGCACCCATTCCGTTAACAACGAGCTTGAGGCAATCGCAGAACCACAACCGAATGTCTTAAACTTCGCATCCTCGATGACTCCTTCCGGTGTCACCTTGATTTGCAGTTTCATGACGTCCCCACAAGCAGGTGCACCGACAAGACCGGTGCCAACATCTGTAGCCTCTTTATCGAAAGAGCCCACATTGCGAGGATTTTCATAATGATCGATGACTTCTTTACTGTATGCCATGACTTTCTCCTTTGTTTTTAATGTCCAGCCCACTGGATTTTGGTTATATCAATACCTTCTTGTGCCATTTCCCATAGAGGGCTCATGGCACGCAGGCGGTTAACTTCTTCGATAATACGATCGGCCGCACGGTCGATTTCTTCTTCCGTTGAAAAGCGTCCAATTCCGATGCGCAAGGATGTGTGTGCCAGTTCTTCACCAACTCCCAACGCACGTAATACATATGAAGGCTCAAGAGAAGCAGATGTACAAGCAGACCCTGATGAAACTGCTAGATCTTTAATACCCATCATCAACCCTTCCCCTTCAACATGGGCAAAGCTGATGTTCAGGTTGCCAGGGATACTGTTGTCATAGTCTCCATTTAGGTAGACTTGATCAAGGTTGTCCATAATTCTGCGATAAAAGCGTTCACGTAAGCCTGATACACGTGCATGCTCGGCTTCCATTTCAGCACCTGCGATCTCGCAGGCTTTACCAAAGCCTACACACAATGGTGTCGAGAGCGTTCCTGATCGCATGCCGCGTTCCTGTCCACCACCGTTAATCTGGGCGTTCAAGCGCACACGGGGCTTACGACCAACATAAAGGGCTCCAATCCCCATCGGACCATAGAGCTTATGCGATGAAATGCTCATCAAATCGATGTTCATATCTTTAACATCAATAGGCATTTTTCCGACCGCTTGGGCAGCATCAGTGTGGAAGAACACACCCTTGGCACGGCAGATTTCACCAATCTCTTTGACCGGCTGCAAAGTGCCAATTTCGTTATTGGCCGCCATGATAGAGACGATAGCGGTCTTATCAGTAATGGCGTCTTCCAGGTCTTTTAGGCTGATCTTACCGGTATTATCCACAGGCAGATAGGTCACTTCATAGCCTTGTTGTTGCAGATGACGACACGTATCCAGTACACATTTGTGCTCGGTCACACACGTGATGATGTGATTTTTTTCCTTACCGTAAAAGCCCATTACACCTTTAATCGCCAAGTTATTTGACTCAGTTGCGCCAGAGGTAAAGATAATCTCTTTTGGATTCGCCCCAATAAGAGCCGCGACTTGCGCACGCGCCTTTTCAACGGCCCCTTCTGCTTCCCAGCCAAAAACATGGTTACGGGAATGAGGATTGCCGAATTGGCTGTACATAAACGGTACCATTTCATCAACCACGCGCGGATCGGTCGGAGTGGTGGCTTGATAATCCAAATAGATAACATCTGTATCTTGCCATTTGCGTTGTGTAGACATATTAACACTTCCTTGCTTCATCATGTTGCTGTCCTATCCAATGAACAGCGTGTTTCATATAACTTTTGCCAAGCGCTTACCAGCTGGCCAAAATCTTCTTCGGTTGTCTCGGGTCCTGCACTGATACGAATACCTGTTGTGCGCTCCTCCTCAGGAGCACCCATTGCTTTCAAAGTCTCTGAGGCCTTAAGCTTGCTCGATCCACAGGCAGACCCCGTGCTGACACAAATCCCTTCTAAATCGAAATTCATCAGCTGTATCTGGTTATCAACGCCAGGCATGCAGATATAGCTGGTATTTGGCAAACGCTTTACAGCCTTTGCATGAATCACTGCAGACGGGCATATGGATTGTATCCGCTGCTCCATAGCATCTCGCAATGCCTCAACGCCCGCCCAGTCATCATCTCTGGAAGCTTGGACAGCTGCGCCGAAACCAGCAATTCCAGCCACATTTTCAGTGCCTGCTCGATAGCCTCGCTCTTGCGAGCCACCTTGCATCAAAGGCGAAACCTTGGTGCCGTTTTTCAAAATCAGTGCTCCAGCCCCCTTCGGGCCGCCAATTTTATGGGAGGATACCGCCAAAGAGTCAACGTCATATCCCGAAAGATCGTACTTGCCAAGCCCTTGCACCGCGTCACAATGAATGTGGGCGCCATACTTGCGGGCAATTTTAGCAACATCATCGATAGGCTGGCGTGTGCCAATTTCGTTGTTAGCATACATAACAGCCACGACTTTTGGCGTGTCTGATGCTGCCAGCATTTTCTCTAAGCTTTCAAGATCCACAACACCATTGCCGTCAACGGGTATTGCCTTGCCATTGGTGCAGGCTTGAGATACCGCAGGATGTTCAATTGCGCTGAAAAGAATTTCATATCCAGCTTGCTCCATGCTTTTCAGCAGCATGTTGTTAGACTCGGTAGCACCTGAGGTGAAAATTACACCTGTGTTAGGCACATCAAACGCACTTCCTACAAACTCGCGCGCTTCTTCCACCAGTCCTCGCGCACGTCTGCCGGCAAAATGCACAGATGATGGATTCCCAAACCAATCCATTGCTTCTAACATTTTCGAACGAACATATCCACGCAAGGGGGTCGTTGCGTTATGATCTAAGTACACCATATTATGCAGCCTCCCGGTGATCACGCTGTTCGCATACATCTTTCAAAGACACAGCGGACAAATAATCGCGGATGTGATCTGCCAAGCCACACCACATATGGTGGGTTAGACATTTTTCAGACAGACCCAAGCAGCTTTTCTTTGTGCCAGAACCACAGCGCGTCGTCTTTACCAGCTCATCAACTGCATCCATAATCTGCGACAGCTTTATGTCTTCAGCTGCACCAGCCAAAATATATCCGCCGGTGGCGCCACGCACGCTATTAACCAACCCATGACGGCGCAGTTTATTAAAGAGTTGTTCTAGATATGAAATAGACAATTTTTGTCTTTCAGCGATTTCACTAAGACGCACAGGAGCACCTGTTCCATTCAGTGCAATGTCAACCATCGCAATAACAGCATACTGACCTTTTGTACTTAACTTCACGCACTGTCTCCTAACCAGATTCTTGTAGCCACACACAAATATATATGCTAATGAATTTCCATGCTTTTGAGCTGTGGATAGTTTTGAAAATACTATTCCCGACAAAAATAGTCAAGATTAAAAACCGCACTCAGAAACAGTATTAACATCGAGAGGATTATATGCCAGAGATCATCATCAATGGACCAGAAGGCCGCATCGAGGCCCGCTATATGCAGCAGTCTTCCCCTAGTGCACCAATTGCAATAATGCTGCACCCGCACCCTGAACACGGTGGCACCATGAACAACAAAGTTGTCTATGCCATGTACCGCAGCTTTTTAGAGCGCGGCTTCAGCGTAATCCGCTTCAACTTCCGTGGTGTTGGTAGATCCGAGGGGGTGTTTGATCAAGGCGAAGGCGAACTTAGCGATGCAGCCACTGTTTTAGATTGGCTTCAGCAGCAAAACCCCAGCCCGCAAGCATACTGGGTTGCAGGATTTTCATTTGGCGCCTGGATTGGCATGCAGTTATTGATGCGCCGGCCCGAGCTGAATGGCTTTATTTCCGTCAGCCCGCCGGCAAATATGTATGACTTTAACTTCTTGGCTCCTTGCCCTGTGTCGGGCCTAATTGTGCAAGGCGACAAAGATGACATCGTGCCAAAAGAATCTGTAGATGGCTTGGTGGACAAGCTATCAACCCAGCGCGGCATAACGATCGACTATAACGTCATCAAGGGCGCCGATCACTTTTTCACCAACCAGACCAGTGAATTGATGAACACGGTTGATAACTATATTAGAAAATCCACCTCCCACTTGGAGATCGCTGTTTAATGACTAGTAGTACCCCTGTAAGCACCGAGCAATCCTCGAACATTTATCGCGACGCCCGTGTCGAGAAGCTAGATACCTTAAGAGAAATGGGTGTAAACCCCTACCCTTATAAGTTCGAAAAATCTCATCACGCCGCCGACTTACAGGAAAAATACAGCCACCTTCAAGACGAAGAAGAAACCGAAGACGTTGTTCATTACGCCGGACGTATCATGTCCCTGCGCAACAGCGGTATGTTCATTGACTTGCAAGACCCCACTGGCAAGGTCCAAATTTTCTCACACAAGAAAGAGCTACCTGAAGAGCAAGTTAACCTGCTCAAAACGCTCGACTTGGGAGACTTCATTGGGGTTACAGGCATCGTGCGTAGAACCAAACGAGGCGAGCTGACAATCAATACGTCCGAGCTGCAGCTGCTTAGCAAAGCGCTGCTACCATTGCCTGAAAAATACCACGGCCTAAAGGATGTCGAGCTTCGCTATCGCCAGCGCTATCTCGATCTGATCACTAGTGAAGAATCCAGAAAAACCTTGGTGCTGCGTAGTAAGATCATCCAATCGATCCGTGCTTTTTTGCGCGACAAAGGATTTTTAGAGGTTGAGACGCCAATGCTGCATACGATTGCAGGCGGTGCAGCGGCCAAGCCCTTTATCACCCATCACAACACCTTGGACATGGATTTATACCTACGAATTGCGCCAGAGCTACATCTGAAAAGGCTGATTATTGGTGGCCTTTCAGAAAAAGTATTCGAGATTAACCGAAACTTTCGCAACGAGGGTATATCCACCCGCCACAACCCAGAATTTACGATGATGGAGCTGTACCAAGCATACGCTGATTACAGTGACATGATGGATATCACTGAGGAAATTTGCCGCACAGCGGCAGAGCTTGCGCTTGGCACGACTAAAGTAACTTTTGGTGAAACTGAAATTGATTTTGGTTCTCCATGGAAGCGGGCGTCAATGACCAGTCTGATCAAAGAAGAAACCGGCGTGGATTTTCTCCAGCATCAAGACTTTGCAGCAGCTAAGCAAGCTGCGGAAAAGATCGGGGTCGACATTTCAAAAGCAGACAATTGGGGTAAAGTCGTCCTGGCAGCGTTTGAAGAACGCGTTGAGGAAAAGTTGATTCAACCCACCCATGTCACTGACATGCCACGAGACATCTCTCCTTTGGCCAAAGTGCATCGCGACAACCCTATCTTAACGGAACGTTTTGAGACATTTATCAATGGTTGGGAAATTGCCAACGCCTTTTCCGAGCTAAATGATCCCATTGATCAACGCCAACGCTTTGAAGCACAGGTCCAAGAAAAAGAAAGTGGCGATGATGAAGCCCATCCTATGGATACAGACTTCTTAAACGCGCTTGAGTACGGCATGCCCCCTACTGGCGGGCTTGGCATAGGCATAGACCGTTTGGTTATGCTGTTGACAAATTCTGCAAGCATCCGGGATGTCATTGCATTTCCAACAATGAGACACAAATCATAAGAAACTAGACATAAAAAAAGAGCCGGTTTTAAAGCCGGCTCTTTTTTTTGAGAAGCAACTTTTTACTTAGCGGCTTTATATTGCATCAGCTTCATCAAGCCTGCAACTCCAAGACCTGCTTTTGCAAGTGTGCCTGGCAGCCAGCTAATAAAGGATGTGATCATTACTTCAAAGCCAAATAGGTATGTCAACCATGGCAGTCCAAAGGCATACAATACCAAAGCACTGGCAGTCATTACCATGGCGGCTTCCTTAAGGGTTGCTCCATATCCTGACTCAACCATTTTGCCTGCTACGTATGCAGATGGAATAAAGCCCATCAAAAAGCCCATTGTGGGCCCAGCCATATACGCAAGACCAATTCCCTTAGCGGGCGTTCCTGTGAAAACCGGCAACCCGAAAGCACCTTCTATGAAATAAATTGCAATGCTAGCAGCTGCAAGGCTAGGGCCGTAAACGACACCCAGGGCAAATACTGCCAAGGTTTGCATTGTAGATGGCACGGGCCAAAAAGGAATGACAATCTTTGCAGAAAGCGTTAGGATCAGGGATCCTACAACCGCAAGGAAAGCTTTTTCTAAAAAGCTGAATTCAGCTTCGCGAGATAGAACTCTATTAAGCAACGTTGTGGGAGCTAAAACATTTGAAGACATATTGACCTCCTATGGATAATATCTGGTTCTGACTAGCACACCAATTACCCAAGGTCAAGAAAGAGGAAACATGATGGTGACGTTGCACGGCGAGTTTGTAGCCCTAATACCGCAGGATGACAACAGTGCTTATACAATATATGACAGGGATCAAAAGGCCTCTGTCGGAGAAATTGCTGTTAAAAATAGTCATCTAAAAATGACAGGCTCATTTACAGATATTCAAGGCCAAGATGCTCTCTGCAGTCTGATTCCCGATTTGTTTTCGCAAGGGCTGACTGACCTTGAGCTGGAAGCCGAAGACCACTTTACGCCACGTGTTTTCAGCAAATCTGGTAGCAAGTGGAGGCTGCCTAAACAACTGTTTCAAGAAAAGTGGTTGGAAGACCTCACCTTACTAAAAGCTACCGCCGCTATTTTTCTGCGCCCAAATGGTGAGATCATGTTAGCACAACGGCCCTATCCCAAAGTCATGCACGGTCTTTGGGAATTCCCAGGCGGCAAGCATGAAGACGGGGAAACCAGTGAACAAGCTATGATCCGCGAGCTTCAAGAAGAGGTGGGCAGCACCCCAACAAACATGACGCACTTGATGATGGTTGATCGCGCTTTTGCAACAATGCGCCTGAATATGGATGTTTATATCATTACCAAATGGAAATCTGAACCCGAAGCACTCGAGCATTCTGGCTTAAAATGGCTGCAGCTTTGTGATATCGATATCAGCGAAATGCCCTGTACAAATGTGGTAATACTCGATCGTTTCCGGGACTCGCTAGAGCAAGACAACCTACTTCACCAACATATGTAACAATCGAATATTTTTTTGCCAGATCGGTAACCATAATTTAACTTCTAAAGTTTTACTATAATCTTAGATAAAATTTAGGTATGTCCGGAGGGCAAAATGAATAAAACAATAATAAACAGTGCAATACTAGCTGGATTGATCTTGGGTGGTCCCGCATTTTCAGATGCATCAGATAACTCAATTATCACACGCATCTATGATGCGGCACAAACTGCTGTCACTAACCTTGATGTTTCAGACCGCTATGAACGCAAGCTTGTTGAAGAGCATACGGATGAATTTCCAATGATTCCTCAAGAAGCTGGAATCAAAGATTTTCCAGAGGCGATCGATGAAAACGAACAAAACACTGCAACATTGATCGAGTTCTACAACAAGGTTGGCGAAGCGTACCTACAAGCAGCCGAGCAGATGGAATCAGAAGCCAACGCAGCGCACGAACGTGTCATTAACGCAGATCGCGAAATGGCTCTTGAGAACATGCGCACACAAAAAGGTTTTGCCACTACAGCAAGTAAACGATTTGTTTCCAAGGATCGTAACACCTTGTCTCGCAGACACTTTCCACATCCCGTGCTTAGCCAAAGCCGCCACTTTAGCTCGGATCGTTACAACAGTGCGCGCCTGAAGATGGAAGAATATACTTTAAAAGGCTTTTTCTATCGTGCTATGGCCGATGCTTTGCAGGCATAAGCAGACTTAGCAACGCAAAAATAATCAACGTCGCCACCACTATTGTTGGCGACGTTGGTGTATCTACCTGTAGGGATGTAAAAACACCTGCAAAAATCGATAAAATGCTGATTCCGATTCCACAGAAAATCATTTGCTCAGGCGTGCGGGAAAATAGCCGTGCCGCAGCACTGGGGATAACCATTAAAGCGGTTAGCAGTAGCACACCAATAATTTGAATGGCAACACCTACCATCAGTGCCATTAACAACATAAACACCAGCCTTGTTCTCTTGACTGAAATGTTACTGGCCGCGGCCAGGTCTTCATCAACTGTTATGGCCAGCTGCGCCTTCCAAGTGCTCCAAAGGCCCAACAACACAAGTATTGCAATAATACCTATCCGCATCAAATCAGTTTGGGAAACTGTTAGAATATCGCCAAAAAGTACCTCCGAGATATTCACATTTGCAGACGGCACCATGTATATCATGACAATACCAATCGCCATGGTTCCGTGTGCTGCAATAGCCAACCATGTGTCAGAACTTAACAATTTATTTGATTGGCTCCAGGCTAAAAGCAGCGCTGTTAAAGATGGCACAACAATCAATCCTATATATGTATCGACCTTCATCAGCAGGGAAAAGGCAATGCCCAAAATTGCACTGTGCGCCAAGGTATCACCGAAAAATGCCATACGGCGCCAAACGATTAAGCTGCCCAAAGGGCCGGTCATCAGGCTTATCCCGCAGCCAGCAAGCAGTGCATTAACAATAAAATCAGGCATGGTTGCACCCTCCATCATCATCTGGCGCCGGATCATGATCATGGTCATGACTGTGGGTATACAGCGCCAAGTGATCAACACCAATTTTCCCAAATAAGCTT
>JBMYXZ010000007.1:0-25433 GCA_049608925.1 Alphaproteobacteria bacterium
AACTTGCAATCACATGGGAGAGAATGAAGAGCGAACACTTTGTGTACCTCTATTGGCTCAGGGACATGCTATTGGGTTGTTGCATGTACTGCTTGGTGAAAAAGAAACTGTTGCGATTGAAGCTGAGCCAAAAACTATTTTGGACCATCAGGTTGAAGATTATATCATCGACCAAGAGGAATATGCAGTTGCACCAGACCATATAGTGTTGGTTGACAGTAACGATTCTGGGCATAACAATGGACATCATTCTCACTCATCATATCCGCCATCACAGGGGTCCTCATACGAGCAAACCGCATATGTTGATATTACAGACGAACGCTGGACCGAGCTATCTTCAGGACAATTCTCGGATCAACTTGGTACTGCAGGTGATGTATTAGGGTTGTTTGGGGTAGGCATCATTAGCTTCCCCTATCTTTTAAGAAACTATGGAGAAGATCCTGTAGAGCACTCGCAAGGCAGCGGTCACACACATTATGATCATTATAATCATCCATCACCTGAGCCACCATATGAGCCTCCTTCAAATGGCCAAGGTGGTGGGTTAGTCTTTACACCTGTTGATCCAGAGGCTCCACACAATAGCGAGCCTGAGCCGCAACCACAACCCCAGCCTGAGCCGCAACCGCAACCACAACCTCAGCCTGAGCCACAACCACAACCTCAGCCTGAACCGCAACCACAACCTCAGCCTGAACCACAACCTCAGCCTGAGCCACAGCCACAACCTCAGCCTGAGCCACAACCACAACCTCAGCCTGAGCCAGAACCGGCTCCTGATGATGAGCATACACCGCCTCCTCCGCCTTCTAACGAGCCACCTGAGGAGCCACCTTATGTGCCACCTAAAAAGGTTTGTGATGTATTCGAAGATACACTTGATGATATCGAGGAAAATTATGGCACGTCGCCTAATATTGATATTTTGCAAGAAGCCTTTGGTGAAGACGCCCTGCTGACAGTTGCTGTATGCTGTGAAAAAGAAATTGAAGCTAATGGCGGCGATGAAAATAACGTTCTGATAACATTTTCGAAGAACAACATTGTAGATCTTGGACAGGGAGATAACTTTGTCCTAGCATCAGGATGCTGCAAGTTAGATCCTCACACCACGACTGACGATATTCTTGATGTCGTGCTATATGGCGGCGGGTATAACTTTAGCCTGCAAGACTTTACTGATTCTTTGTTCTGTTGCGAAGAAGATAACTCTATCCGCACAGGAGAAGGCAACGATACTCTCTTAGCCTTTGGTGCAAATAATAATGTGCTTTCTGACCTTGTTGCAGATAGCGATTCTGGCGAAATTAATTATGATGCCGATTCAGGGAACGACACAGCGCTTGCTGTTGGTGAAAATAACACCCTTGATCTGGGTGGTGGCAGCAACATTATCCTAGCTGTTACTTGCTGTGAATTCTTTACATATCCTTCTGAGACTCAACACAGTGTTTGGGGGTATGGCAGCCAATCGCATTCAAGCTATGGGCATTATGAGCAAATGCTTAGCAACGTCTGCTGTGATATTGGCACAAATGATATTACAACCGGCGGCGGCAGCGACTTCATACAAGCTATCGGCCAGACAAACATTGTCAATGCTGACTACGATGGTGTCTCTATTGACTACGTTGGCGGCGGAAACGACTTTATCTTCACATTAGGAGAAAGCAATACTATCAACGCTGGCGGAGGATCAAATCAGATCACTGCTTTAGGATGTTGCGATGATGAAGATACTCAATACGTGCCACTTGGTGATCCAATCGAAAACGAGATCCAAGTTGCAGGCATTCCTTACAGCGTTATGGCGCGCTTGCTGAATAATTCATGCTGTGACGTTACCATTAACGCCATAAATAGCGGTCTTGGAGCTGATGAAATCGTAGCCGTTGGTAACACCAACACGATTCGCTCTGATTGGAACGGGTTCCAGACCGAATGGGGAATGGTCAGTGCAGCTGATCTGATCATTGCATTTGCTGGTAATCTTAATGACATCGAAGCCGGTGGCGGCGAAAACGTTGTTTTTGCTCTTAGCTGTTGCGAGGGAGAAATTGACCTACCTCTACGTGAAATTTCCGTACCATTTGATACGGCAGATGGAAGCTTTTCTTTCGGTGGTCTGCCTCCGCAAATGTTCTTAGACTTCATCAATGCTAGCGGATTCGATTCTACCAACAATGTTAAGTCCGGATCTGGAAACGATATTTTGGTAGCCGTTGGAGACACCAACAATGTCATGTCAGACTGGGATGGCAGCGCAACCACTTGAGATGATTCCGGCGCAGACTGGATCTTTGCAGCCGCTGACACTGTAAATAATATTGATGCAGGTGGCGGAAACAATTTTGTTCTAGCAATTGGTACAGATGATAAATTTGACCTAACGGTCGATTCTGCTCCACTGATGATTGGGCTGCTTAATTTGCTTCCAGATCCTATGCTTGAGCTAGGCGGATTACCAGACAATCTATTGGCACAACTGTTTAATCATGGTGATTGTGAAACAGGTACCAATAATATCAATACTGGCCTGGATGAAGATACAATCCTAGCCTTTGCACACACGAATACAATTAAATCAGACTTTGATGGCACATCAACCAACTGGGGGCTAGATGGTGCGCAAGATATCATTATCTTTGAGGGAATGGTTAATGACGTGGAAGCCGGTGGTGGCAACAACGTTGTTCTAGGACTGGGATGCTGTGATGAAAAGGTATACACAGAAGGCGATATTGCAGCCCTTGAAGCCGCAATTGGCATGGTGGATGCTGATGGCACCAGCACAATTTCTGGATATGGCGACCTGCTATCAATAGCATTGAACTTGCCATGTTGCGGTGTTGGCACGAATACTGTCAGGACAGGCTTGGATAGCGACCTTATCCTGGTAAACGGACACACAAATGTCATACATTCTGATTGGGACGGAGCAATGGATGTGACTGGCTCGGGGCCTGGCGAAGATATCATTATGGCCATGGGTATTTCAAACACAGTTTATGCTGGCGGCGGTAATGATATTGTAATTGCTGTCAACTGTTGTGACGAGATGATCCAAGGCGATCGCTCGAATACTATTGAAGGCGCCCGCGGTACTGACAGGATTTTTGCGGTGGGTGAAGGAACAAACCGCATCAATGCAAGCAATGGTGATGACTTTGTTATGGCCATTGGCTGCTGCGCAGTTATTGACACCTTCCTATCGCAAGCGAGTGGTAGCGACATCGAAGCAGCCCTTAGCAACATTGATTACAGCGGCCCTAACAACCAACATTTAAATTATGGCGCGATTTTATCTGCAGTGCTTGCTGACACGTGTTGTGACGAAAATGATCCGAATAAGTTTGGATCCAATTTGGCAAACAATACAATTCTTGATCAAGGATCAAACGGCAATAGCTTCTTATTTGCCCTTGGCAATGAAAACACTATTTTTGCAGACGCTCGAAATGATGATCCCATGGACATCTCTAGCGCAAGTGATAATCGCTGGGACAACGGCGGCAATGACGTCGTATTAGCGTTGGGCAACACCAACAATATATCAGCCGGCGGAGACAACAATATTGTCCTAGCAACCAACTGCTGCATGACGCTGCAAGGATATGACGGCGCCGAGCTTGAGGCAATGATCAACCAAGTTAATTTCGTGGTAGGCGAAGAGCCCTCAATTGAAAACTATGGCGATCTGGTCAAACTGTTCCTTGAAGACTACTGCTGTGTGGACGGCAGCGTCAACAATGTATATGCAGGTCTTGGAATGGATCTGATCATTGTTGAAGGTGGCATCAACACCATTAATGCCGACTGGGATGGTTCTTCTAACTCTGGCTCTAGCATCGACCGTGTGCTTGCTATTGGTACACAGAATACTATTGATGCTGGTGGCGGCAATGACATCGTTGCCGGCATTGCCTGCTGTGATGATGAGGACATCCAAACACCGCTGATGAACAATATCCTAGGCGGCAGCGGCAATGACTTGTTGATAGCTGTTGGTGAAGGCACCAACACAATTCAAACTGGTGACGGACATGATGTTGCACTAGCGATAGGCTGTTGCGATATTCTAGACAGCCTTTCCGGCCTTGATGCAAACATATTAGAATCCGTGTTCGAGAATTGGGGATATAACTCGTTCAGCTCTGACACCTTCAAATTCGAAAACTATGAATTGATCTTGGATCAAGTCCTACTGAACGGTTGCTGTGATGACGATAACACCAGTGTTAACAATCTCTATGGCGATGATTTTGGTGATGCTAATGATGATATGCTTGTGGCCGTCGGGGCAACAAACAATATCTTTGGTGATAACAACTCTGTGCTGCCTACAGATATCAAAGGTACTGACAACAATTGGCTTACTGGTGGTAATGACACTATCTTGGCAATTGGACAGGCAAACAACATCTCAGCAGGTGGAGGCAGCAACCTTGTTCTATCATTGGGTTGTTGTGATTCACTGTTAAATGATCTTGCAACAGAAGCAGATCTAGAAATGCTGATCTCGAACATTCAAATCAGCGCTGATACTTCAGTAAACCCTGCTGGATATGGCGATCTTGCAAGTGTCTTCCTACAAAGTGAGTGTTGTGACGAAGGTGTTAATAATGTTTACGCTGGCAGTGGGTCAGATGTCATCGTTACAAGCGGTGAAGTAAACACTGTAAACAGCGATTGGAATGGCACAGATAATACTGAGTCCGGACGCGATCGCGTGCTTGCTTTAGGTGTACAAAACACCATAATGAGCGGCGGAAACCGCGATATAATCGCTGGTATCACCTGCTGTGATACAGACAGTGAACTGGCAAAATCAAATATGCTGTTTGGCCAAGGCGGCGATGATACAGTCATCGCAGTGGGAGACAGCACTAACTATCTTGATGGCGGTGAAGGCGAAGACATCCTACTAGCCATCGGTTGCTGCGATATCCTAGAGCAAGCTGGCATGCTCCCAGGAAGCACTCTGGAAGCTGCCCTTGAAGCTTGGGTACATGATGACATGGGGATGAATACATACAACTTCGTTAATTACGAAGCGATTCTGGATGTTGTCTTGCTTAATGCTTGTTGCGATGAGAATTCAGGGAACAACATGCTTGTTGGTGGCTATGGAAATAGCTCTCCGCAAAGCGATATGATGCTGGCGTTTGGCAATCAAAATGTCATCTATGCTGATAACATTGTAGAATCGCCTACCAGTATTACAGACAGTGCGCAACATGCTTGGGGCGCAGATGGTGCAAATGATGTCATCATTGCGTTCGGCCAGACAAATGATATCAGTGCTGGCGGCGGTAATAACTTGGTTATGGCCAATGGTTGCTGTGACGAGCTAAAAATGGCTCTTGCAAGCACTAACCTAGAAATATTGATATCAGGCGTTGCTATTGATGGCGCTGGACCAGTATCTGGTTACGGCCCGCTGCTTGACATCTACCTTGAAAACCTATGCTGTGAAGAAGGTGTTAATACTGTCTACGCTGGTATCGAAAGTGACTTCATTTTAGCTAGCGGACGTACTAACCTTATTCATGCTGACTGGAATGGTACTGGTGATACAGGAACGGGACAAGACGTAGTTGTGGCAACAGGTCACACAAACACCATTTATGCTGGTGATGGCAACGATCTAGTAGTTGCCGCAAACTGTTGTATCACTGACAGTGGCGAAACTAACGAGATCTTCGGCGGTGCCGGAAATGACCGTCTATTCGCTGTTGGCAAGGGCACAAACACAATCCGCACAGGTCCGGGCAATGATTATGCAATGGCTATTGGATGTTGTGCGATCATCGACAGCTTTATAATGGGTGCAACTGGCGCCCAAATAGAAGCCGCCCTTGATGCCATTGTCTATAATGACATGACTGGTCGCCACGAAGGATACGGACAGTTCCTGACAGCAGTATGGCAAAATGCATGCTGTGATCCTGAGAACATGGATAATTTTGATTTGACACTGGGCCACAACATCCTACTGGGTGACGGTGATACCGGCAACGACTTCCTATTTGGCCTTGGTAATGTCAATGATGTGTTTGCTGATAATCTTGTTGCTGATCCTACAGATGTAGCTAGCGATTCTGAAAACGCTTGGGCAACAGGCGGTGATGACGTGATTGTCCTAGGTGGTAATGACAACAATGTCAGTGCCGGTGGTGGCAACAACATAGTGTACTCTAACAACTGCTGCCTATCCCAACAGGGAATCGATGGCAGCGTATTCGAAGCAGAAGTCAGCCAAGTTGTCTTCACAGATGATGATATCACAGGCTATGGCGACCTATGGGAAACAGCTCTAATTGATATTGCCTGCTGTGTTGACGAGAACGCGACCAATGATATCTTCAGCGGTCTGGGCCTTGACTTGATCATGGCTCTTGGCGGCGTGAATACAATTTATTCTGATTGGAATGGTACAACTACGCCACAAAGCGAAGGCAGTACTGACAAGATCATGGCTGTTGGTAAACAGAACCTAGTCTTTTCAGGTGCTGGTGACGATACAATTTGGGCTGGCGCTTGTTGTGAAATGCCTCTAGGAGACGATCAGCTGGACAACCACATCTTTGCCGGATCTGGCGAAGATATCGTGGTTGCCTACAGTGAAGGCAACAACGTCATCCGTGGAGATGAAACCACTGCAGAAGGCATTGGCAGCCCTTCAGAAAGCTTTGATGATCTATTGATTGCAATCGGATGCTGCGACTTTGTCGAAGACGGTGATTTTCCGCTTACAATAGCAGAGAGCTTTGACCTAATAGGGCCTGATAGCCTAGGTTCAGCATATCTTGAGAATATGTTTGACTTCACGATTGATGAAACAACAGTAAGCAACTATGGATTTATGCTCAGCGCTATGCTGTTAAACCCATGCTGTGATACTGGCAACAATATCATTTATGCAGATGACACACCAGTTGACGAAGTTATCATTGACGATCCATGGATTGATCCTATCAAGGGAGATATTTTCTACGATCCAGAAACAACACCTACTGAGCCAGATGTTCTGCAAGAACATGGTGATGACACTATCCTGACTATGGGTAATACAAATCTGGTTTATGCAGACGGTCATGATGATGTTGTGCCTTGGAGACAAGGTGGTGATGATATAATTTTCGCACTAGGTGAAGACAATGACATCTTCGCAGGTGGTGGCAACAATGTCGTTATTGCGTCTACATGCTGTGAAGCCATACTTGATTTTATCATTGAAAATGGCTTTCAACCCGGCGATGCTGAGGCCTACTTCATCGGGCTTCAACTAGAATTTCTTTTCGAGGATATCGCATTCATTGATGAAACTCTACCTGGCCCTCATGCTGCGCCATATGTTTATGTTCCACATCACTTGATGAAGGAAAATGTACAGCCAGAGCTTCCACAACCAGGAAAAGTTCCTACAAACTATGAGGCTCTATTCGACTTATATCTAGACCTGGGTTGTTGTGATGAAATCTCGGGCACAAACGATATTTATTCTGGCCTGCAGGGAGACGTTCTGACTGCTATTGGCGAAACCAACACCGTTCGCTCTGACTGGGACGGCACCAAAACACCTATCGTTGAAGGATCTCAAGATCGCATCCTAGCGCTTGGCCTATTCAATAATATTGAATCAGGTGCAGGGGATGACTTGATCATTGCAGGGAACTGCTGTGAAGATGATGCAGATGTAACAAACACAATATTCGCTGGCAAGGGAGATGATTCAGTTCTAGCCTTCGGAGACGGTGTAAATACGATCTATGGTGATGACACCAGCACACGCACACTGGGCGAGCCTGGTAAAAGTGGCAACGACTTTATCATTGGTCTAGGCTGTTGTGACATTATCGACAACCCTGAAATATCAGGCATGGTTGCTGCTGGATTGTCACAGGTTGAGTATAACGAGACAACTGGCAAGTTTGACAATATCATGGATATCCTAAAAGTTGTCATGCACGAGCCTTGCTGTGACACAGGCACAAATGTCATCTTTGCTGATGACAGCTACATTGATTCGGACGTTGCATACGACTGGTATGGCATTCATGCAAAGATCAAGCACGGCAATGACTTTATCACAGCTTTTGCTAACACAAACTTTGTATATGCCGACGGATACGACCTGTTTGTTCCGTGGGATGAAGGTGGCGATGATGTGATTATAGCAGGCGGCCGTAACAACAACTTGTTCGCCGGTGGCGGTAACAACATTGTAGTTGCAACCTCATGCTGTGAAGAGGAAGACGTTGGTGGAAATTGGGATGATGCTATTGCACTGGTGAATGCCCTGCAAATGGTGACTTTCATTGATATTCCGCCCACTGTTGTGCTGCCGTATCCGTATCCACAAGTGGATCTATTGCAAGAAGCCGTTGGCTATAATGATCTGTTCAAGCATTATCTAGAGCGAGCTTGCTGTGATGAAGAAACGACAACAAGTCATAACGTCATGACTGGCCTTGGTGCAGATCTAATTGTTGCAACTGGTGGAGACATGACCACAAACGTCATTATGTCTGACTGGAATGGTACAGAAACGCCGCTATTGATGGGTGGCAGGGACAAAATCCTCGCTACTGGCTCGGTAAACACTATTAACAGTGGGTTCGGCAACGATATTGTGGTTGCAGTTGCATGCTGTTTTGACCAAAGCATGAGCATCAATACGATTGAAACTGGCTATGGCAACGATATAGTTGTCGCTGCTGGAGAAAATAACACCCTAACTGATGCAGATGGCCATGATGTCTTGATAGCAATTGGCTGCTGTGAACAGCTTGAAGATCTAAGTAGCAACTTTAACCTCGAGCAAGCTCTTGAGAACATTCAGTACAACGAAGTGCTTTTGACACTTACTGGTTATGAGATGCTTCTGGGCGAGCTTCTATCAAATATCTGCTGCTCTGAAGACCCTGTCGAAAATACTATTGCCGCCGACAACGTTGGAACAGGACATGACTTTATTCTGGCTATCAGTGGTGAGACAGGTTCCAACAACATCTTTTCTGATAGCACATCTGCCGAAAGCACTGACTATAATTCCGGTGGACATGATACAATCATTGCTGTTGGTACAGACAATCGCATCGCTGCCGGTGGCGGTGACAATATCGTTTTGACATCAACATGCTGCAGTGATGATCTGGCAAACTTCACCAATACATTTAATGACATCGCCTTTGTTTCCAAGCATGGATACAGCGTCGGTCATGGATACGGTTTAGCCGCCCTTGATGACCTGACAGTTGTTGGTTATGGTGCCATGCTGGAAGAAGCCATTGCAATGTGTGGATGTGAAGATATTGGCGCTTCCTCATCAGTAATAAACACAGGGGTTGGATCAGATTTGATCGTTGCCATCGGAGGCGATAGTACAACCAACACTATCGAATCTGATGTGGGCAATAATGGCGATGGCAATGACGTCATCTTTGCCAGCGGTCTGAGTAACGTTATATCAACCGGTGACGGAGAAGACGTGGTGATTGCATACGCAGACATGATGAATGACATAAGGTCCGATGGAGGTAATAATATCATCATTGCCTCTGGGACTTGTGATGTTCTAAGCAATGTTGACGGTCATGATCTTGAGTACGCAATACAAGATGTACATTTTTCACACAGTGATGATGACCTTCCTGAAGACTGGGAAGATCTCGCCGACCTATTCCTTGGCAGCATCGACGAAACATCTAATGCATCGGGGACAAACATAATAAGTGCCGGCCAAGATTCAGATATTATTTTGTCAGCAGGCAATCGGAACGAAGTTAATACTTCTGTAAACTCATCAGGAACTGCAGCCGGTGATGACGCAAATATTGCCTACCTAATTGGTAATGGGAATCAACTTATCTCAGACTCGCAAGATACGATGGTGAGTGGCGCAAACCTTAGCGATGGAGATCACCTTGTATTTGCTGCCAATGCTGCAGAATATACAAACTCTCAAATCAATATGATTGAAGACTTCCTACTAGGTGACTTAGATGCTGTTGATGTTGACATGTCAAGCTTTACAAGCACCTATATTGCAGACGAAAACTTTATCGGGCTTGGGGAAGGTAATGATCGCATTATGTCAATTGCAGACAGTCATATTATCCTCTCTTTAGGTGGAGATAACGAAATTGTTGTCCATGGCACTGATGGCATTTCACAAATAGATACGTCTGATGGAAATGATACAGTAGTCAGCAGAGGGGCTTTATTGGATATGATTAACACCGGAGACGGAGACGATACTATACTGTCTGGCGCCGGTGCTGATGAACTAATAGGTGGAGCAGGCAGTGATACATTTATGTTCGATATCTCATCTGATATTGACTACAATTTGATAGCTGATTTTGACGCCATGGAAGATATTCTTGATCTGTCTGGTATTCTAGAACTAGATGGCATGGCAGGCTTAACCGCCGATGATGTCGATATGATGGTTTTTGATGTCAGCGATAATGCAGCTGACGTAGTAATCCAAGTGGATGCTGCTGGCGACCACTCCATAACCTTGGCAGGAATCGGAGGCAATTCTATTTTTTCTATTGCCGACTTGGATATGGTAATTAACATCCAATATTCTGCGTAATATAATTAATCTATATACTAAAAAGGTCTTGGACACTCCAAGGCCTTTACTTTTTTTTCACTTCTCTAAGATAAGCTTAGTCAGACGCAAAAATTTAGGCAGGTTTTCATGAGCAATTCCGTAAATAATTCAGTAAGATTATTGGTAGCAGAAGATAATGACTTTGACTTCACAGCCCTGCTGGAAAACTTAAGAGCTGTCGGTATCGATGGAGAAATTGTCTGGTGCTTTGATGGTGTTGAATTAATGGAATATATTGAATGTCGGGGACGTTATGAAAATCGTCCTGAAGATAATAAAATCAACCTCATTATACTGGATCTAAACATGCCACGTATTGACGGTATTAACTTTTTACAACAGCTTAGGGCTCACGAAGATCCAGACATCCGCGACACCTATGTTATTGTTGTCACAACATCAACATTGCAAGCAGATTTAGAAGCTGCCACAAAAATGGGGATTCTTGACTTTATCATCAAGCCAGACACCCTAAACGACACACGGATCATGTGCCAAGATATCGGCAAACATATGGTCAACATTTGCGAGAACCGCAGTGCCTGACAGCAATAAATGGTCTCTGGTCATTATCGAAGATAACGAATTTGATGCACAAATCGTTGCACGCATGTGCACACAAATTGGCGTGTCAAATCATACGTTTTTTACAACGGCAGAAGACTTTCTGGAATCAGATGAGCCTTTTGAAAACATATCCTGCATTTTATTAGATCATTCACTGCCGGGCATGGATGGCCTTGAATGCCTTCAGGAAATTAATTCGCATGAAAATGCGCCACCAGTTATTATGCTGACAGGATGTGTGGATGAAAAAGTTGTCGTCCAAGCTCTTAAAGATGGTGCCAGGGACTATGTCGTCAAAGACAACATTACCCCAGAAGGCATTAGTCGAGCTATCTCTAACAGTATTGAGAAGCATCAAATGATGCAAAAGCTGAACAGTCAATATCGAGAGGCAAAAGATTTCGCCTCAATTGTCGCCCATGATCTAAAGTCCCCCCTAAGAGTGGTGATACTTGGCTTAGAAATGTTAGAGCACTCAATAGTGCAGCAGCATCTCGACCAAGAACAAATCCTTGATAAATTAAGCTCTGTCAAGAAAAACGCTTTATTCATGAAAAACGTTATTGATGGACTCATAGGATATGTTCAACATGGCCGTTCGAACGATAACTTTGTTGATATTGATCTTAATGACTTAATAGATAGTATTTGCGAGAATTTGTGCATTAAGCAGCAGTTTCCCACAGCACAAATCAAAGTTTCTAAGCTTGGGAAAACATACGGTGACCCAACCGGACTTACCCAGCTTTTTCAAAATGTTATACTGAATGGATTGAAATATAACGACAAGCCTGTGCCAATAGTAGAAATCACACGGGTCGATAGTGGCGGTGATGTTTGTCTGACGATATCGGATAACGGAATAGGAATTGAAGACGAATTCATCGAACAAATCTTCAAGCCCATGACTCGCCTGCACGCACGCGATCAATATTCTGGCTCAGGATTAGGGCTGGCAATCGTTCAGCGTGTTGTGGACCAACACAGTGCGAAAATTTCTGCGACGTCGACTTTTGGCCAGGGGACTACATTCAAAATTGATTTTCCGAAGAACACACAAGCCAGAAAAAAGATAAGCTAGAATAAGTTTCTAGTAACTCATAAATGGTGTAAAATTAAAATAAAAAAATCCAACACCATGCGCAAATTCATCATAATTCTTACTACACTTCTCTTGCCAGCTTGCTCTCAACAGGAAGAAGAACAAGCTCCTACCCCTCCAAAAACAGTCAAAGTTTTTAAAGTTGGCTCCTCAAATCAAAGCAAGGAACACGTATTTTCCGGCAAAGTTGAGGCCGCACAAGAGGTCATTATGTCCTTTCAACTGCCTGGAGAAGTCATAGAAAGACCCGTCGAAGAAGGCCAAAATGTTGAAGCTGGACAGCTAATTGCCAAGTTGGATCCGAAAGAATATCAACTGCAGGTTGATGAAGCTCTGGCCACGCGTGATCAAAAAGCCCTTGCCTTAGAGCGTACAGAAAAACTTTTGAAAGACAAATTTGCGACAAAAGCCAAGTACGACATGCAGAAAGCCCAATTAGATGTCGCCCAGGCACAGTACGATAAAGCCTTGAAAGATCTGGAAGATACAGTGATTCATGCCCCCTTTTCTGGGACCGTGGCAACTTTACATATCGAGGAATTTCAAGCTGTTAAAGCAAATGAGCCCGTTATCACACTGCACGATAAAGGAAAAATTGATATCGCCTTTGATGTCCCAGAGAACATCGTAATCCGCATAAATGATAGCAACAGACCTAAAATAAAAGTGCGCTTTGACGCGGCTCCTGAGACGCTTTACCAGGCATTTTATAAAAAGCACATTGATAGCGCCGATGATAAGACGCAAACGTTCCGCGTTTATGTCACGATGGATACTCCCCAAGACATTAAAGTGCTTCCGGGGATGACTGCAACTGTGTTCGCTTATCCGCCGCAGAAATCTGATAGTTCATTTTATGTTCCTGTCAGCGCCGTTTTGGCAGACACCAAAGGTAACAGCTATGTATGGGTCGTACAGCCCAATACGAACATTGTCACCAAAAGGCCCGTCGCGGTAGGCCTGCCAAATGATAATCAGATATTGGTAAAATCTGGATTAGAGCCCAATGATCTGATCGTCAGTAATGGCGGCAACCTGCTTGCTGACGGACAGAAAGTTAACCCAACTGAAAAAGTGTTTGGGAGCTAACCCGTGGATATAGCAAAGTTTTCTATAAAGAATCCGCTACTAACTTGGTTAGTGATTTTAATCCTGGTGTTGGGTGGAATAGTATCTTTTAACAATCTATCACGCCTTGAAGATCCTGAATTCACTATCAAAGAGGCTCTTGTATATACGAACTACCCTGGCGCCAGTGCAATTGAAGTCGAACAAGAGGTCACAGACCGCCTTGAGACAGCCATTCAAGAGCTCGGCCAGCTTGATGAGATCAAATCAAAATCGGTTCCAGGGCGCTCGGAAATTACTGTTTCAATTAAAGATCAATACGGTAAAGATACGCTACCGCAGATATGGGACGAGCTACGTCGCAAAGTCGGCGATGCACAAGGAAAGCTTCCACCAGGCGCCGGACCATCTAGTGTGATTGATGATTTTGGGGACGTTTATGGAATTTATTACGCGTTAACGGGTGATGGCTTTTCCGATCGCGAGCTCTACGAGTTTGGAAAATTCCTGCGCAAAGAGCTATTGCTGGTAGACGATGTTGCCAAAATTGTATTGGGCGGCGTCCAGCAAGAATATGTATATATAGAAATCTCTAATACCAAACTGGCGCAACTGGGCATTCCGCCACAAGCCTTTTATGATGCGTTAGCTTCGCAGAACTTGGTCGCGCCTGCCGGATCTGTTCGCGTTGCTGACGAGCAGATTCGCATCAACCCTTCGGGAACCTTTACCTCAATCGAGGCCATTGGCAATCTAGTCATAAAGCACCCCCTTTCAGATAAGCTGATTTATCTAAAAGATGTTGCAACTGTTAAGCGAGGAACGCAAGAAATCCCCTCCTCCATCGTGCGTTTTAATGGCAAGCCTTCAATTACCATGGGAATATCCGGCACCAGCGGCAGCAATATCGTAGATGTCGGCGCACGCCTAGATCAGCGCATTGCAGAATTACAGCATGACATCCCAGCGGGGTTTGAAATCCACAGCATCTATCATCAGCCAACTTATGTTGACGAATCCGTCCGGAACTTTTTGGTGAACCTGCTGGAAGCGGTCGCTATTGTTATCGTTGTCCTGATGCTGTTTATGGGATTGCGCAGCGGCCTGATCATTGGCAGTGGCCTGCTGATCACGATTATGGGCACGTTTATCTTTATGGATATGATGGACATCAGCCTCCAACGCATCTCTTTGGGAGCCTTGATCATTGCGCTTGGCATGTTGGTGGACAACCCGATTGTCGTAGCCGATGGCATCCTGGTGAAAACCCGGCAAGGGCTAGACAGCCTGAAAGCCGCCAGCACCATTGTCAGTCAAAACTTTTGGCCTCTTTTGGGAGCAACTGTTGTGGGCATTACCGCTTTTGCCCCCATTGGTCTTTCCGATGATAGCACAGGTGAATACTGCGGCAGCTTGTTCTATGTCATTCTAATTTCCCTGTTGCTAAGCTGGTATTTGGCAGTCGCCATCACACCATATTTCTGTGACCGCTATCTGCCAAAAATAAAGAAATCAGCCGCCGATAAAGACGAATATGACACGCCGTTTTACCGGATGTATTCTGGCTGGCTTACCAGTGCAATATCCAATAGCAAAGTCACCATGAGCGCTATGGTTGTCATGCTGGCTTGTAGTATCTATGGGTTTTCCTTTGTAAAGCAAAGCTTCTTCCCCGATGGCACCACACCGATGTTTTACGTAGACTATTGGGCGCCGCAAGGATCTGACATCCGCGCAACCCGTGATGCCATGAAAAAGGTCGAAGATTATGTCATGCAGCTTCCCGAAACAACTAAAGTCACTAGTGTTGTTGGCCAGGGAGCAGCCCGCTTTATGCTGACCTATGCGCCAGAACAGCCCAACCCCAGTTATGGACAATTCTTGGTGGAAGTTAAAAGCTATCAAGATATTGCCAAAACTTCCGAAGCTATCGACACTTACATTCGCGATAACTTTGCAGCAGCTGAGCCAAAGATAAAATATGTAATGCTTGGTCCCTCGAATGATGCCAAGATCGAGGCGCGCTTCATGGGATCGGATCCAACGGTGCTGCGTGAGCTTTCCGACAAAGCCCAGGGTATCATGCTGAATATCGGCAACGCCATCAATGTGCGTGATGACTGGCGGCAAAAAGTAAAAACCATTAATCCTATTTTCTCTGAAGCACGCGCCCAGCGGTCAGGTGTGACGCGCCGAGAAATGATTGATGCCCTGCTGTTCACCTTCTCCGGCAAGAAAATCGGTGTCTATCGAGAAAATGATGAGCTACTGCCAATCGTCATCAGATCACCTGACAACGAGCGCTTGGATGCTGCCAGCATTGAAGCTGCCCAAGTTTGGAGCCCATTTGCCGGGCGAACTGTTCCACTGCAGCAAGTGGTTGACCGCTTTGATGTATCTTTTGAAGATCAGCTGGTCAGACGCCGAGACCGCAAGCGGACTATTACGGCTTCATGCGATCCTGCAAACGGAACGGCAGCAGCTTTATTCAAGACCTTACGCCCACAAGTAGAAGCGATCGAGCTTCCAGCCGGATACGAGCTGGAATGGGGTGGGGAGTACGAAAGCTCAACTAATGCGCAAGCGGCACTGGCGACACAGCTGCCTATGGGATTGCTGATCATGGTGCTGACAGTCGTGATTATGTTTAACGCCTTAAGACAACCTCTGATCATTTGGTTGACGGTTCCACTGGCCGTCATCGGCGTTACTTTTGGACTGCTTGCAACCAACCAGCCCTTTGGCTTCATGGCCTTGCTAGGAATGTTAAGCTTATCCGGAATGCTGATCAAAAATGCCATTGTGCTGATCGATCAGATTGACCTGGAAATTAAGAGCGGTAAAGATCCGTACCAGTCCGTTGTCGATTCTGCCATCAGCCGTGTACGTCCGGTATCTTTGGCGGCCATTACGACAATTCTAGGTATGATTCCCTTATTGCAAGATGCCTTCTTTGTCAGTATGGCCATTACCATCATGGCAGGTCTGGCATTTGCGACCGTGTTGACCTTGATCGTAGTGCCTGTACTGTACACTATGTTCTTTAACATCAAGCAAGGAAAAGCCGCATGAATGTAAGGTCACTGTGGCAATCATTTGGATATTTTGGTGTTTTAATTTCATACATCATCATCTTTACCATGCTGCCTATAATCGAGGCATATGACATTGGCAATCACGCCGTCAATATACTATTCACCGCGGTGTTATTGTTTTCCTTGTATGCAGTATCCAATCACATTTACAACCTTGTTATTGGAATCGTTTTACTGTCGCCCTTCATGTTTTTAAGCTGGAGCGGCCTCTATGACCACTCCAACACGGCGCAATTGATTAAACTTGCTTCACAAGCCTGCTTTATGGGCTATACCATCGTCTTCTTCATGCGTCATATATTGCACGCAAAAAAGGTAAACACGGATATTATCATTGGCTCGATTTGTGTGTATTTGTTTCTGGGAACAATCTGGGGCATCTTATTCACCATGGCGGAATATTTCGCGCCAGGATCGTTTGCCGGACTGCCTGATATCACCTTGCAAGACCAAGCAGACATAATCGGACAACGGTTTTTGGATATGTTGTACTATAGCTATATTACCCTAACAACTCTGGGGTATGGCAATATTTACCCCGTATCGGGCTTGGCAAATTCTCTATCTTCAGCAGCAGCAATCATGGGTCAGATGTATTTGACCGTCCTGATCGCGATGTTGATCGGAAAATATCGCGCAAACTAGGCCTTGTGTTTCGAGCAAGCCCTTAGCATCAAGTATCCAACCAGACCTGACAAGAAAGACCCCGACAACACACCTAAACGCACGGCTCTTTGGGTTTCCACATCATTAAAGGCCAACGTCCCGATAAATAAGCTCATGGTAAAACCAATACCGCATACTAAAGCCATGCCATAATATTGTTTCCAAGAAATATCTTCGGGAACGACACAAATGCCCAGCTTTTTGCCAATGACAGTAAAGCCAACAATGCCGATTTGTTTGCCTAAAAATAATCCCAATAGAATGCCTAAGGTAATAGGTTGTAAAAACATGTCCAACGTTAAACCACTGAACGAAACACCCGCATTGGCAAAAGCAAATATTGGTAGCACGCCGTATGCAACCCAAGGATGCAAATCATGTTCCAGCTGTTTTAAGGGGGACTTTTTGCGCGGATTATCGGCTGATATTGGTATAAACATCGCCAGCACAACACCTGCAAGCGTTGCGTGAACACCCGATTTTAAGATACACGCCCAAAAGAAGAAGCCGGTCACTATATAAGGAGCCTTTCGATACACTCCCTTCTTATTCAGTATAAACAAAATCACCAAAGCGATGGTGCTGATTACCAACGAGAATATCGACAGTTTAGCCGTATAGAACAACGCAATAATTAATATCGCTGCCAAATCATCCAAAATTGCAATCGCCACCAAGCACACCTTGAGGCTTTCTGGCACGCGCTTGCCCAGCAGCATGACAATACACAAAGCAAAAGCAATGTCAGTTGCCGCCGGTATCGCCCACCCTCTTAGATTTTCTGGCGAGTCATAGTTTATGTAGGCATAAATCAAAGCAGGGACAATAAGTCCGCCCAGCGCCGCAAAAGCCGGCAGCAATACTTTTTCCCTAGAGGACAACTGTCCTTCTATAACTTCTCGCTTAATCTCCAAGCCTATCAAGAAAAAGAACAACGCCATCAAGCCATCGTTAATCCACAGCAATAAAGGCTTATCGATGCTGAATTCACTGATCTTAACGACAACAGGTATCGTCAAAAATGACTCGTAAAGCCATTGTAATGATGAATTTTCGAAAATCAGCGCCAGCACAGCGGCAAATGCCAACAGAATACCTGCAGAAGCTTCCAGCTTTAAGAATTCCCTGATCGCGTTAATGGGCATGTATGCCTCTTGTTAATTGTTAGCGATGGGTTAGTGTATCAATTCTTAGTCACGAAAGCTACACTATCAGGTGCTTGGATCCCCATAATACCGGCTTCCTGGGTATTTAAATAGTACTTCAAGGACTCTGGTTGCCTTACTGGGCCTATTTCTCCGGACTCAAGGACATCAGCAGCCATTTGACCTATTTCCTTGCCCATTTCGTATTGATCAAAGGCCAGCGCCGCAACAGCACCTTGCTTGAAAACAGTATTGCTGTCACTGGGGAACACCGGAACCTTGCTCGGCCGCGTAATCTTCAGCAGAGAATCAACAGCCGATATCACTGTATTATCAATGGTTAAAAATACAGCATCTACTTGCCCAATCAGCAGGCTAGCAGCCGTTGAAACATCGCAGGTTTTGCTTGCAGGTGAAAACACCACGGTCAGGTCGGTCTCTTCAGCAATCTTGCTGATTGCCTCGTTGACTTTTACTGAATTGATCTCGCCAGGATTATACACGACACCCAACGTCTTCAGCTCTGGCATCAGCTGATGCACCATGGCAATTTGCTTGGCAACGGGCTGCATATCCATCATGCCGGTGATATTCTTTCCAGGCTTTTCCAAGCTTTCAACCAAACGAGCCGCCAATGGATCGGTAACTGCCGCAAAAACCATCGGGGTTTTAATAATACTTGCGAAAGACTGTGCCATTGGCGTGGCAATGGGAATAACCAGGTCTGGATCCAGCGATTTAAACTTATGGGCAATTACAGTTGCCGTTGCAATGCTGCCGTGCGCATCTGCCGAGACAATTTGACAGGTTTCTCCATCGACATAGGCACGTTCAGCAAGTGCATCCACAATCCCGCGCTCAATTTCGTTCAGCGATGGATGAGAAACAATCCTGCCAATAGCAATCACCGTTTTCTTGGTGGCAGCAGATGTTTGATTGAAGGTGGAAAAAAGCGCTACTATTGCGAAAGCAGCGACTGACAGAGCAATAAATTTACGACGATGGTTCAAAATTAAGTTCAACATTGTATCTTTCCTTTAACTGGTTGGTTTGGGTTTTATAAGCACGAGAGGTGTTCTGCCAAGAACGCCAATTGCGCCATCGCCAACCTTTTAGAAAAGATATAGTGTGTTGATCGAATTTACTCATAACGGCGTATTATAGACCTACTACACTGGCCAAAGTCAAGAATTATTGATGATGCACCCACAATACAAGACTGCAACGATCTAACAAAATACCTAGACAATTTGTCGGTAACGTCATATATCCATCACATGACTGATACCAATCGCATCCTAGTTGCAGTATTTACAAAGCCGCATGGCGTGCATGGCCGCGTGCGCGTGAAGACTTTCACCGAGAATCCCGAGACAATTGGCACGTTTAAAACGCTGACTGATAAGACCGGCGAGAAGACGTACATCATTGAAGAAGCCAAAGTTCACAAAGATGACATCTGTATTGCAAAGGTTAAAGACGTTAAAAACCGCAATCATGCAGAAGACCTTAGAGGGGTCGAGCTGTACATAACGCGCGACCAACTTCCTGATTCAGATGATGATCAAATATACTACACGGATCTTATAGGACTGGAAGTTCGGACCGGCGACACAAGGGTCGGCACCGTTGAGCTAGTTGACAACTTTGGGGCGCAAGATCTTTTGCAAGTCACCCTGACCGATGGCAAGTCCGTCATTATCCCGTTTTCACAGGACGCTGTGCCCGAAGTCAATTTGGACGAAGGGTATATAGTTGTCGAGCCACACTATCTTGAGATGGCAACCCAATGAGTCGCTGGCACGCCCACATTCTGACAATCTTTCCAGAACTGTTCCCTGGCCCCCTGGGGTGTTCGATTTTGGGCCGCGGTTTGGAAGAAGATAAATGGCAGCTGACAGTGTCCAACATTCGTGACTTTGCCTTAGACAAGCACCAAAGCGTTGATGACATTGGATTTGGCGGCGGCCCAGGCATGGTTATGCGCCCAGATGTGCTGGATCGCGCCTTAAAACATGCCACCGAAGGTGGGCAAAAACCTGATCGCATCATTTATGTTTCTCCGCGCGGCAAAACCTTGACACAGAATGTCGTAAAAGGTTTGGCAAAAGCAGAAAAAGTTGTTATCTTGTGCGGAAGATTCGAGGGCATTGATCAGCGTGTGATTGATGCATGGGATATCGAAGAAATCAGCTTGGGAGACTTTGTTCTTGCAGGCGGTGAAGTCGCAGCCATGACAATGGTTGAAGCCTGCGTCAGGCTACTGCCTGGTGTTGTTGGTGACGCGGCCTCTCTGGAAGAAGAAAGCTTCAGCCAGGATTTGTTGGAATACCCTCAATATACGCGCCCTCGAGATTGGAATGGACATCAGGTGCCAGAAGTGTTACTTTCTGGTCACCATGAGAAAATTCGTGCGTGGCGCCAGTCTCAATCCGAAGCGCTGACGCAAGAAAGACGCCCCGATTTATGGGACCGATATTGTAAGGGCACCTCTAAGGACGAAGAAGACTGATCCTTACGTGCCGATTTAATTAGAGGAAGTGACTAAGATGAATATCTTGCAGCAGATTGAAAATGAGCAAGTTGAAAAGTTGAATGGCCAGAACCCTGTGCCAGAGTTTCGCCCAGGCGACAGTCTGAAAGTATGGGTGAAGGTTGTTGAAGGTAACCGTGAACGCCAACAGGCATTCGAAGGCGTATGTATTGCTCGCAAGCGCGCTGGTATTAACTCTTCTTTTACAGTCCGTAAGATATCTTATGGTGAAGGTGTTGAGCGTGTATTCCCATTGTATTCACCAAAGATTAAAATCGAGGTGATCCGCAAGGGTGCTGTACGTCGCTCTAAGTTGTACTATCTTCGTGATCGTCGCGGTAAAAGCGCGCGTATTGCCGAGCGTACAGACTACACCGCTGCTGCTAACGCAAAAGCCGCTGACAAGGCTGCTGCCGCTGAAGCAAAGGCTGCTGCCCCTAAGCCTGACGCAAAGGCTGAAGAAGCAGCACCTGCAGATAAGGCAGAATAAGAAATATAAACATGAAGGACCCTCTGATATATATCAGGGGGTCTTATACACAACTAGGTTTTGGTGATTATGGCAAAAGCTATGAAAAAACAACAGTCACAACCGCACGAAATTACTCCCCCTGATCCTTCTAAGTTCAGTACTGAAGACCTTCAAGATCTATATTATCAAATGCTATTGATTCGCCGCTTTGAAGAAAAAGCTGGCCAAATGTATGGTATGGGTAAGATCGCTGGATTCTGTCACTTGTACAACGGTCAGGAAGCAGTGGTTGTGGGCATGCAGTCCGTTCTTAAAGAAGACGATTCCGTTATTACAGCCTATCGTGATCATGGCCACATGTTGGCATGTGGTATGGACCCTAAAGGGGTGATGGCTGAACTGTTTGGTAAAGCCGACGGCTACTCTAAAGGTAAGGGTGGCTCCATGCATATGTTCTCTCGCGAGAAGAACTTCATGGGTGGTCACGGAATTGTTGGCGCGAACGTCCCATTGGGTGCTGGCATTGCTTTTGCTCATCAGTATCGCGACACGGATGCACTTTGCCTAGCCTATTACGGTGATGGATCAGCCAACCAAGGCCAGATCTATGAAACGTATAATATGGCTGCTCTTTGGAAACTGCCTATCGTCTTCATTATCGAAAACAACAAATATGCGATGGGTACCTCTATCGAACGCCACGCAGCCAATCCGAACGAAATGTACAACCGTGCTAGCGTGTTTGGCATTCCAGGATTTGTCGTTGATGGTATGAATGTTCTGGAAGTTCAAGAAGCCGGCCATATGGCGACTGAGCATGTGCGCTCGGGCAATGGTCCGATCCTTCTTGAGATGCGCACGTATCGCTATCGCGGTCATTCAATGTCAGATCCGGCGAAGTACCGCAGCAAAGACGAAGTAGACAGCGTCAAATCTGAGGCCGATCCGCTTGATTATATCAAGGATCTGCTGTCAAAGCGCGGCATTAAGGACGAGGACTTGAAATCTTTGAACAAGAAAGTAAAAGATATCGTTGCCGAATCCGTTGAATTCGCAGAATCCAGCCCTGAACCCGATCCATCCGAACTATACACGGATATTTTGATCGAAGATGAACAATAGTTAGGTTGACCAATGTCAGAAGCAGCACAAAAAATTACCCTTCGTGAAGCCCTAAGAGACGCCATGGCGGAAGAAATGCGCCAAGACAACGATGTCTTTGTCATGGGCGAAGAAGTCGCAGAATACCAAGGTGCTTACAAAGTTACCCAAGGTCTTCTCGATGAATTTGGCAGCAAGCGCGTCATCGATACGCCCATTACCGAATATGGTTTTGCAGGTATTGGTGTGGGCGCCGCTTTTGCAGGCCTGAAGCCTATTGTTGAATTTATGACATTCAACTTTGCCATGCAGGCGATTGATCACATTATTAATTCCGCCGCCAAGACTTTGTATATGTCAGGTGGACAGATCCCCTGCCCGATCGTTTTCCGCGGCCCTAATGGTGCTGCGATGCGTGTTGGCGCACAGCATTCTCAGTGTTTCGCCAGCTGGTATGCCCACTGCCCTGGATTGAAGGTCATTGCACCATATGATGCAGCAGATGCAAAAGGCTTATTGAAAGCAGCAATTCGCGACCCCAATCCAGTGGTGTTTTTAGAAAACGAAATGCTCTACGGCGATTCCTTTGACATCTCTAGCCTGCCAGATGATGCTATTGAGATAGGAAAAGCACGTACTTTGCGAGAAGGCAAAGACGTCACGCTCGTCACGTTCTCGTTTATGGTTAAAGCAACCATGGAAGCAGCCGAGCAATTGGCTTCTGAAGGCATTGATGCAGAAGTCATCGACTTGCGCACTATCAGGCCAATTGATCGCGATGCAATCGTGGCATCTGTTCAAAAGACCAATCGCATCGTCACCATTGAAGAAGGTTGGCCGTTTGCAGGTATTGGCAGCGAGATTGCGTCAATCGTTATGGAAGAGGCGTTTGATTATCTTGATGCGCCTGTGACACGTGTTACTGGTGAAGACGTGCCAATGCCATATGCAGCGAACCTTGTGGACTTGACAATCCCACAAGTTGCGAACATTGTAAAATCAGTCAAAGAAGTTTGTTACAAGAACTAAAAAAACAAGAGGTTCTCTTATGCCTATTAAAGTCCTGATGCCTGCCCTGTCTCCCACTATGGAAGAGGGAAACCTTGTAAAGTGGGTTAAAAACGAAGGCGATACAGTCGAATCAGGCGATGTCATTGCAGAGATCGAAACCGATAAAGCAACGATGGAAGTAGAATCCATTGATGATGGCATCCTAGGCAAGATTATTGTCCCTGCGGGCACAGACAATGTTCCGGTAAACAAACTGATTGCAGTCATTCTGGAAGAAGACGAAGACGCCTCTGCGCTTGAGGGCATCAGCGAAGATGACGCGCCAGCACCAGCTGCTGCACAGCCTCAACAAGCTCAAGCAGAAGAACAGCAACAACAACCCGCAGAAGTTGTTGAAATGCCGGCTCAAGCGGCCGCCTCTGGATCAACAGAACGCGTCTTTGCAACCCCGCTTGCCCGCCGCATGGCTGATCAAGCTGGCATTGACATTGGCAGCGTCCAAGGATCTGGCCCAAGAGGCCGCATCATCAAAGCAGACATTGAATCATATTCTGGCGGCTCGGCCAGCACAGCTCCTGCGGCGCGCCCTGCTCCCTCAACAATTACGCGCGACGGCGGCATGCCATCATACCAGCATATTCCTGTGTCCGGCATGCGTAAGGTCATCGCACAGCGTTTGACGGAATCAAAGCAGACGGTACCGCATTTCTATCTGACAATTGACTGTGCTGTTGATAAGCTGATGGCCATGCGGAAGGAGATCAACGAGTCTCTCGAAGATGGTAAGCTGACGGTGAACGACATTATTATCAAAGCCTGCGCTGCGGCTTTGATGAAGGTCCCCGAAGCTAATGCTTCCTGGTTTGGTGATCATGTTCGTCAATATGACGCAGCAGACGTTGCCGTTGCTGTTGCCATGGATGGTGGCTTGGTTACCCCTGTTGTGCGTGAAGCAGACCGCCTGGCAATGACAGATATCTCTGGCATTATGAAAGACTTTGTCGAGCGTGGACGTGCAGGCAAGCTGCAACCGGAAGAATACCAGGGTGGAACATTTACTTTGTCCAACATGGGCATGTATGGCATTAAACACTTTGAGGCCATTATCAACCCCCCACAAGGCTGTATCTTGGCTGTGGGTTCAGCTGCAAAAACACCTGTTGTGCGTGACAATGGCGACATCGAGGTCGATACAATCATGAGCTGCACCCTTTCCGTCGATCACCGTGTGATTGATGGTTCAGTTGGTGCCGAGTTCCTGAACGCGATTAGGACATATATCCAAAATCCAATGCTGATGTTGGTGTAAGAAGCCCACTCATTGTATTTGACAAATCCGCTGACTCATAATAATCTCCATAAAATTTCATTTGTGGAGACTTTACGTTGTACCTTTTTCAAATCCTGACTTTGTTAACTTTAACTGTAATTTGTGATGCGTCTGCATCAATGTTGCCTGAACCCCCAGAAGGAGATTACTGTGAGGTAGGACAAAAGTGTAAGAAATGCAAAACCTTAAAGAAAGCGCTAAGAGAGGCAGCAGAAGATCTAAATGATGGTCGTGAAAAGGATATACTGGACCAAATGGATGCGGTGCAAATGCACGTGACTGGCATCGGGTTTATGGAAGAAGTAAGGAAGAATGCAGATATTAAATTTCAAGCCATCAAGGCAGTAAACAAATACTACCAAGCACTAAACGGCGGTGTAGAGGAATATGATGAAGAAAGAATTACCGCAATTTCATATATCCACCAAAATGGCCCTTCTTATGCAAAGGATTGCAGTAGAATTTATAGAGATTTTCTTCAAAATACGCAGCCATCAAGAAAGCGTAAGAGGTAAACATATTTGCAAGTTGTTGATTACTCTCAGAAGCTTGTGGAGTATATGGGGCAATGGGGCGAATCATACTGTTTTAGAGCTTTCTCCGTCGTCTACCCCACACTCCGACTTTCCGCGGCTTGACCCATAAATGGTTTAGGGAGATTTTGCCCTGCATAAACACGAAATTAAGTTGGGAATATCTGGGCCAAATAG
>JBMYXZ010000008.1:0-24789 GCA_049608925.1 Alphaproteobacteria bacterium
TCTATTTGGCCCAGCTTTCTCATAAAAATCCCTCTGGGCGGTTGCCCAGAGGGAGTCGGGAGTTTTTTTGGAATGTATATTTTTTTATTATTATACCAGTGGATCACCAGCAGGGTTTGCTGAGACCAAGACAATTACATAATCTGTAAGATCATCAAAGTCTCCTATTCCCATGCCGCCATATCCATTAAGCTGAACGCTGCCGCCACCGTCAAAGTCGATCATCAAGTCTCCGCCAGCATCCGTAAACGAGGTTTGAGCATCCAAGTCATCCAAATCGATCGTTAGATCGTTATTGGCGTCGATTAGATTACCGAATTCCAGCGTTTCGCCTTCTTCCAGGTCATGGATGATGTCATGGCCTTGCATTGCGTTGTCACCATCGACAAGGTCAAGACTGAAGGCAAAGGTATCAACGCCGCCGTCACCCCATAGTTCGTCATTACCCCACATCAGGATCTGTGATGGATAACCACCATCAAATTCACGATGTAGAATGTCAGAACTTGGTAGCATAAAGTCACGAACATCACCGGTGATCCAGTCATCACGTGCACCACCATGGATCATGTCATTACCAAACACAATATGGTTACCTTCGAAGACAAGATCATCATTTTCATCCAGTAACAGTTTAATCGTGTCACCATCACCGAATAGGATGTCTTCACCCAGGCTGTTGTCGCCAAAGATAATGTCGTCACCCATGTGGATTTGGTTATTCATAAAGATAACTTCATCATCCATCATACCGTAACCATAGTCGGGGACCTGACCAGCAATCAGCTGTACAGTGAAGTCTTTGAAGTCACCATAGACTAGATCGTCTCCACCGCCAGCATTGATCATGTCATCACCGAAGACGACGCTTGTCATGGACATTTCAACGATTGCTTCATAGGTGTTGCCTACGCCAACGGTTAGTCCACCTTGAAGAAGGATGTTACCGGTTTCTATGTCACCAAAGATAATATCATTTCCACCACCGGTATCAATGATATCTTTTACGAAAGTAAACGAGCTGCCTTGTAATAGTGCATTAGCTTGGGCTACGTTAGACATATCCTGCCCCATTGTCAGGGTCGCAAGTCCACCCATAACATTGATGTGGAAGTCTTGTGTATCACCATAGACAATATCCGCGCCATCTGTCACGGTACTGGTACTTATCGTATCCTCTCCGAATACTACAGATACTTCTACAATGCCTGCGCTTGAGTCAATGGCTACTGATGTGCCTGGCTGAGCTTCAGTGGTTCCACCTTTTGCCTCAATCAAGAACTTCTTGGCATCGCCCGAGACAGTATTATCGCCGCCTTCAACCGTCACCATGTCATTACCAAACAAGACACTGCCCATCTGGACAAATCCAGTAGCATTTACAACGTTACCACTTCCAGATCCTGCTGTTGCTGTGCCTCCTAGTGCTTTTATCTCTAGGTTTTCAGCGCCTGCATGAATGGTGTCATTGCCTCGACCGCTCATGATTGTATCGCCAGCAAGTGTGATATTTGGATTAACAGTTGCATTTGCCAGTACTGTGCTGTCATCAGTTTTGCCGATTGATGCTGTCATGGTTGAAGCCATTGCAACTACAGAAAGCAGCCTTACGTCTCCCCATGACTTGTTGTTACCGCTGCCTAACCATATGTTGTCAACTCCAAATGTCAGTTCTGACATCATGGAAGCACTGGCATCCACCATGCTGGAAACAGAGCCAAATCCTGAGTTGATCATGGCGTCTCCACCTTTAGCAAGCAGATCGACTTCATCTGCATCACCATAGACTTCATCATTGTCGGTAATGCCGAAGAAATCAGGTCCTGTGACAGAAATCATATCTGCACCGAAAGTGATGCTCATAAGGCCTTCCGCTGTTGCAGTTGCGTTGGCATTACTAATCAAGGCATTTGCTCCCATATCATCAATGGTTGCAAAACCACCACGGATGTCATAGTCAATATCGTTAACATCACCGTAGACAAGATCATCTTTATTATATGTAGTGATCATGTCGTCACCAAAGGTATGTATATCACTATTGCTTGCATCGGCGATTACAAGTGGACTGCTGCGATTGGAGCTGGCCATACCACCCAAATTTTCGGCCTGGATTTGATTGGCATCGCCATAAACAGTTGCTTCATCCCAACCAGTTATGATCATGTCTCCGCCATAAGTAAAGTTGTTACGAAGACTGAAGCTACCGGTATTTGCCTGGTTCATGTCTCCTATATTAATACTTGCGAGGCCGCCTTCTGCTAATATTTCCAGTGTGTCAATATCACCCCAAACATGTTTTTCACCACTGTTGCTGGTTATAATATCCTTAGCGAAAGTAAAGATATTACTTTCAAGAAAGGCCAGTGAATAAACCCCTGACGCACTACCATTCCCATGATCTGCCGAGCCGCCTTCCGCAGTTAGCTTAATTTCACGAATATCACCTACTAGCATGTCAAAGCCATCCCAGGTGTTAATGGTATCTTCCCCAGTATTGACTATACTACGAAATACAATTGCTTCTGTATCGGATGTTGCCATATTACCAGAGCCATACTGAGCATCTCCACCTTTAGCAATAAAGTGGACTTCATCAGCATCACCAGTGGCAACATTATTACCGCTGCCAAGGTCAAGGGTATCACCAGCGAAATTAAGAGTGTTTGATCTTATAAGGACCTCTGCGAGTGATTCGCTGCCATCTCCCACACCAAAGACCGATTTTCCGGCTTCAGCTTCCAACTTGATTTTTTTGGCATCACCATGTACATGGTCATTTCCGTCACCAGCAGATATTGTGTCTATGCCAAAATTAAATTCATTATCTCTAACCTCTGCACTTGTATTCAATAAGCTCATATCACCAAAAGCTAGAGATGATTGAACATCATTGCCTTTCGCCTTAAGAATTATTTCATTTGCATCCCCGTATGCATGATTATTGCCTTCACCAAGCTCTATTATGTCGAAGCGAAATTCGACGGTATTAGAGGAAACATCGGCGTCTGCACTAACCTGTACAAGTGAATCGCCAAATTGATTGTTGACTGTTGCGGATCCACCTGTTGCCAGCATCTCGAGGATATTGACATCACCGTATACTTTGTCATCGTCAGGTAGTAGTACAGGAACATGGTATGGATCATAATAGTGCATGTGGTGCATATCATCCGGGCACGAAGCATCAATCAAATCCGAACCAAAGGTTATGAAGTTAGCAGTATTACTTGCCGCAACATTGATGACTGATGTATCTACGCTTCCAGTACTATTAAAAACACCACCAGTTGCAGAGAATGTTAACTCATTACCATCACCAAAGATGATGTCATTTCCTTTGCCGGCATGGATTGTTTCGCTACCGGTATTGACGCTGTTTGCTCCCAGTTCTCCAGCAGCATTAAAAGTTGACATTGGCATGGAGGATGTGACGTTAATAGCCCCCCCCATAGTCTCAAATGTTATTTTATCAAAATCTCCTTTGATATTATCTTCACCATCACCTGATTCTATTAGGTCACTCCCAAACCTCACTGTATTTAAAACCATAATACCATTCACAAGGGTATCATTGCCCCCTGCGCCTGCAAGGTTCGCTGTGCCGCCTTCTGCTTTAAGAAGTAGGTCTAGAATATCACCAGTAAGGTGATTATTACCCCCTTTTACGGTGATTTCATCGCCCAAGAATGCAAAGGTATTAAGCTGTACTTCGCCAGTTGCTCTTACTACCGGTGCATCGCTTATCATATCCGCATTGATTGTGCCACCAAGACCAATCAGTTCGATTTTTCCTGCATTGCCTTTGATGTTGTCATCGCCATCTCCTGCGGTAATTAGGTTGGGAGACAATTGTGTTATTGTTGTGCTAGTTACATAGCCAGAGGCCGCAAGCATAGAGCTATTGTCATATAACCCGTTTGCAGTTGCTGTGCCACCTTGTGCCATCAGCAGCATATGCTCAATATTACCAAAGGCCGTGTTATTGCCATCTCCTAATATAATTTCATGACCACCTAAGTTGATATAATTGAGATCAATAAAAGCATCTGCATCAACAGTTTGTAAACCACCCATGCCGCCATCATTAAACAAAGTTGCATTGCCGCCAAGGGCGTTCAGTGTGACTTTTTCAGCATCACCCCAAACCATATCATCATCTGCTTCATGGTGATCGGTCGTTACATTAAGAGTGTCACTGCCAAACGTTAGGTCATTAAGCATCAAAAATGCTGTGGCATTGACACTACCCAGAGTACTAGGTGTCCCCATTGATCCTAAGGTTGCATTGCCAGCTTTTGCATCAAGGGTTACTGTTTTGGTATCCCCCCAAACTTTGTCGTCACCACTTGAGGTCATTATATTGTCATCACCAAATGTGCTGGTATTACCACGCATAGACTTCATAGCATCTGCTACATTGCCTGCACCATAGCCAACGTTGGCAGTACCACCTTTTGCCTCGTACAATATATCTTTGGCATCGCCATAAACAGTGTCCTGGTGCCATCCACCCCATATATTATCTGATCCATAGTTGGTGGTTATATCATTGACAGCTCCTGAAGCGTCAGCTATGTGTTCATTTCCATATCCTGTTGTTGCAGTACCTCCCCACACAGAGAGCATAAACATGTCAACATCACCGAACAGTAGATTGTTACCGTCTCCTGCATGAATGTAGTCTGTGCCAAAAGTAAATTCTGACATACGAACAGTTACTGATGTATCGGCAGCATTACCCTCTAATCCAAACCCGACTAATGATGTACCGCCAATGGCTTTTAGATTCAGCATCTTGCCATCACCATAAATGGTGTCATCACCGTTACCAGTTGTAATGGTATCGTCTCCAGTTATTAAAGTCGTATTAGTGATTGTAGTTGACGTATCGGCATTGAGATCACTTCCATTTCTCAATTCAGCTTCCCCACCTGTGGCTAGAATATTGAATTTGTAGAAATCACCAGTTGCAAGGTTGTCACCTTCGCTAAGATCAATTTCTGTGCCTGCAAATTCCCATTCATTGGTAGAAACGAAAGCCCCTGCTTCGGCCCTATTGTCATTTCCATCTCTGCCAACTGCACGACCACCTTGGATCATTACATCGATTGTATGCGCATTACCATGGGCTTCATCATTACCATCGCCTGCGGAAATGTTTGCGCCGCCAAATGTAAAGCTATTGTCCTCAAACTTTCCATTAGAACTTATTTCATTGTTCATGCCATCAATAATCATGGATGTATTCATCGAGGCAACAGCCATAATGGCCATCATGTTAACGTCACCATAGGCCAGGTTGTTACCCTTGCCCAGCTTGATGTCATCTAGTCCAAACTCAAGACTATTGTCCACTATCTCAGCATTAGAATTCACCTCGTTATTCATGTCATCCATTCTGGTAGCAAGGGAAGCAGAGCCACCAAAGGCCTTCATCTCTAACCAATCAAGGTCACCAAATACCGTATCATCGTCGCTGAACATATCAAGTGGATCGTCACCTGTGGCATCAATCCAGTCGCCAGCAAAAGTTAATTCCACTTCTTCGATTTGAGCGCGAGCCCTGACCTCTGAGTCATCGATAACTTGGTCATGATAGCTCATAAGGTCTTTGACTTGGGCTGTCCCAGCTCTTGCGACCAGGCTGAGTTCCTTGCCGTCACCATAGATCGTATCATCACCCAACTGGCTGTTGATGGTATCTTCGCCTGTCTCGATATGATCATATTCTATTTCCCCATCCGCGGATGCGAGGAGGCCATTATTTGCGTCAGAGCGCCCCATCATTGCCAGTCCACCGGTTGCTTCCATCTTAAACGCGTGAAAATCACCCTTGATTGTGTCATTGCCGCCAATTGGTCCGCCCAATTTATTTGTAATATCGATTGTATCATTTCCAAACACAAAACGTATGTCATCGAGATCACCATCGGCTGTCACTTGGTTATCATTGTTTTTATCAATGCCAGAGCCCATCATGCCGGTGCCACCTGTGATTTTAATTTCAATGTCATTAGCGTCGCCAAATATGGTGTTATCACCCCCTGCGTCGGTTATTTCATCGCGGGCGAATTCAAAGTCAATGCTATAATCATTATCATCAGTGCTAAGATCACCATCTACATCGATATCATTATCGCTGCCATCTCCATTCATGGTTGCTGTTGCGCCAGTAGCGTGGATTTCAATTTTGTTGGCATCACCTATAAGTTCGTCATTACCAATGCCAGAGTCGATAGTATCTTCACCTGTCCTAACAACCAGGTCTTCAATTTCAGCCTCATTTCCAAGGTCGTCATTGTCGTCGCCATTGCCGTTAAGTGTCGCGGTTCCAGCTTGTAGTTTTATCTTTAGAAGATCGACGTCTCCTACAGCACGATTCTCACCATCCCCAAGAAGAATGTCATCATCACCGAAATAAATTTCAGAACCCTGCAAGTCTGCGACCGTATCAACTTCTATTGTTCGTGGAAGATCATCGTCATAATCAGGATGCCCAGTAGAGCCCGTAAAGGCTGTAGATATTCCGCCTGTTACGGTTATCAGGAAGTTTTGTACATCGCCAAAGACAACGTCGTTTCCTGGACTGTTCAGATAGAAGTTCGTGCCGGTGGCATCAATGACATCATCACCAAAGTTGAATACATTGTCGGAAATAGTTGCCTCAGCATCAGACCTTCCGAAATTTGTTGCCATATCCATCTTACCCAGTGTCGCATTGCCACCAACAGCAAGCAAAGATATGTCTTTGGCATCTCCAAAGATAGTATCATTTCCTCCACGGGTTTTGATCGTATCATCAGCAAAGTTAAGCTCAAGATCTTTGACCTCTCCCTGAACATCAAGGTTTGTGTTGAAGAAATTATTGTTACCGCTTGCTCTTTCAGCGCCAGCACCGGCCATGCCAACTCCACCTATGCCTTCAAAGTTAAGCTTATGGGCATCACCATAGACAATATCATCGCCGTCGCTATCTTCTCCTAACGAGATATAATCTTCACCAAAGTTGATGACTATATCACCATCCATAACATTGGGGTTGTCGGCATTAGGCAGACGCCCAATATTACCCATGGCAAAGACGTTATTTTCATTGCCATCACCTGCCATGGCTAGGCCGCCTTCGGCACGCATGTGTAATTCTTTTACGTCACCTACAACTTCGTTATTGCCACCTGCTATATTGATGGTATCTTCACCAAATGTAATAGTTTCAAAGTCAATATTCGCATTGGCTTGTACTGCATTAAAGTTACCGTCGCCTTTCTTGGCCTGGCCGCCATCAGCGCCATAGGATAGTTTGTAGACATCACCATAGATTTTGTCGTTTCCGACACCGGCTGTGATCGTATCATCGCCATAGCGGTGAGTATTATTCATAATCAAACCGCGTGCAAGAACCTCGGAATAGTCCTCGTCTCCTGCTTCGGCTGTCATTTCAGCAGCCACGGCATTAATCAATACTTGGTTTGCATCGCCATAGACAACATTGTCACCATTGCCAACCCAGATCTGGTCATCTCCGCCTAATATCTCATTTTCTTCAATTATGGCTTCACCTGATACAACTACAATATTGGGTACTTCACCCGGCGCTGAGTTTGCTTCTGCATGACCACCTAAAGCACCCAGCTCGATTAGGTCTGCATCACCATATACAGTGTCATCATCATCGACAAAGACAATGTTCATATTGTCAAATGTCACTATTGTATCATCAGCAAATTCTAGGGTATTGCCTTCAATAAGGGCATTAGCGTTAGCACTGGAGAGGAACAGCGAATGCTCGTGATCGTCAGCGCCAAATTTCGCACTTCCGCCTTCAGCAAGCAACTTAAGTTCTTTGACATCACCATAGACTTCATCATTACCATTATTGGTGTAAATAAAGTCCGTTGCAAAACCAAGGTAGTTACCAGTAACAATACCATTGGCTTCGATCATTCTGCCAAATGCAGTGCCCTTAAAGGAAGCTTCGCCACCTTTACCTTTCAGTTCGATTTGATGGGCATCACCAATAACTTTATCATCACCGTCCCCGGTTGTGATGTTGTCACTGCCAAACTGGGTGGAGCTGCTAGTAACGTCACCATTTGCAGTTACTACAGTATCAGCAAGTGATTCTAAGAAGTAATCAACTGCTTGATCTATTATTAACGGACCTCCAAGTCCGAATAGTGCTTCCAAGAATTCAATGATTTCAGGGAAGGTTACGTTTAGATCTTGCGGATCAATTACATCACTAAAATCTGTTTGCAGACTATTTTCTGATGTTGCCATGCCTCCATGAGCAGACATACTGATTTTTCCAACATCACCAACCACAAAGTTATCGCCGTCACCAACTTCAATTATATCATCACCAAAGGTGGAGCCAATATTGTCTATCAAAGCGTCTGCGAGAGCAATATTATTGGACTTAGCTTCGCCGCCTTTAGCTTCTAAGTGAATCTCTAGTCCACCACCATATACGATGTTGTTGCCATCACCTAGAGTGATAATATCATTACCGTAATTGATCCAATTACTTTCGATAAAACCATTTGCTTCTGCACGATCGTGACCATAGAACATGTCAAAGCCGCCTTCGATGGGCTCGGCGTCAATCTCTAAAGTCATGAAATTAAAGCTCATAAATAAAGTCTCAAATAAGTCATCATTGTTTTCAAGAATATCAACCACAAAGCTGCCATCAATATCCTTTTGGTTTCCGAGACTCCAAACAGAAGCAATCCCGCCTTCTGCTGTCATCCACAAGGAATCAACATCTCCACAGGTAAAGTTATTACCGTCACCTGCATCGATACGGTCTTCACCGCCCATGACATCATTTTCAATAACTATTGCAGATGCTTCTGCATTGTTCATTTCATGATGCTGTAAAGCACTACGCACAGTTGCTTCTCCAGATTTTGCCTCTAGCTTCATCACGCGGATGTCACCAGCCATGACGTTGTCGCCATCACCAGCAACTAATTCATCATTACCGCCAATGAAATTATTTTCTCTGATAATAGCATCCGAACTAGCTTCATGATGTGGACCATCTTCCCAAGTACCTTCCTCTTCCATAGGTTCTGGATCATGTGGCTGTCCAACATCTATGTAGGCAACGCCTGATTTTGCACTTAGCTCAAGATTATCAAAGTCACCAATCATAAAGTTGTTGCCATCAGCACCATTCATCAGATCATCGCCACCTTTGAAGAAGTTTGTGTCGATGACGGCTTTAGAAACAGCTTCAAATTCGCGTTCGTCACCTACGCCTCTGACGTATGCAATGCCGCTTTCAGCATGCAGAACGGTATCAAGCGCATCACCATACATGTGATCAACACCATCACCTGTTCCATCTTCAAGGTCTCCATACATTTCGTCGTTACCGAAGTGCAAGTGGTTCCATGAAATATCCGCATCACTCTCGGCGCCCAGTATATCATCCAGCTCGAACTCATTGATTTTAATTATGGTGTCCATATTGCCTTCATAGAGATTACCCTGCGCTTGGTGCGGATTATCATAAGCATATGCATCTCCTGAAAACGCTTTCAGCAAGATGTCTTTCGCATTACCAACCAGTGTATCGCTGTCCAGGCCACCGACAATTTTATTGCCCTCAAGATCAGGGTGTAGGTTTAGGACTTGGACTTCACCATACATATCATGGTCTTTTACAATATGGCCGAACTTCATCAGGTTACCCATCACAGCAGCTGCTGAGCGGGATACACCTTCTGAAATGGCTTCATAAATAATGCCATCATTATATCCGGGATCCATCATGCTTTCGTTGGGCTCATAACGGGCGATTAGATGTAGTTTTCCTACGTGACCGACAATTGTGTCGTTTCCATCACCGCCATAGATTTCGTTTGAGGCAAAGACAAAGGAATTGCCGTCAAAGGCGTTGCCAATTAACTCGGCGCCGTCTCCGCCTTCATGTCCGCCTTCCCAATTGTCTACTACCCAGCCATCACTGACCCAGGCATCATTTGGGTGGCCATAATTTGGCACATCAATGTTAATAGGGGCATCATCGGGTTGTTTGCCAACAAAGGATCCTGAGAAAGCACCGTGGACTCCTGTAGCAGGCGCGCCGACTGTCTCGTAGATGATTTCTTCAACGTCACCCCAGATGGTGTCTTTTCCGCCACCGCTGCCGTCCATATTATCTCCATAGATAACATCATCAGCAAACATCAAGGGCATGCCTGAAACAAAGGCCAGTGATTGACCATGCACGCAATCAGCATGCAGCCAATCCCAGTTTATTTCATCGCCTTCCCAGCCACCTTGATTGTAGCCACCTTCGTGGCCACCCTCGTGACCGCCATGATGATCATCTCGATGGAAGTCTTTTACGACATTCAGGGAAATACCAGCAAAGGTATTATAGTACTCATTTGCCTCATGCACATGTGCAACCAGCTTAATGGTTCCAAAGTCACCGCGAATGCTATCATCGCCTTCATTGCCAAGTAGCAAATCTTCGCCACCTAACACTGGGCCTTTGACAAGTTGGTGTTCGAAGAAATCAAATTCATTCTCTGCAAAGCCTGAACTATCATTTGACTTCTTATCGAAGCTAACAGGAATGCATTCTACATGCTCGGCATATAGATCTGCAAATAGTCCCAAATTGTGGAATGTTAGATCAAGAACTTGAACATCACCAAAGATTTGGTCGTCACCTTCGTTGCCTTCAATGGTGTCATTCAATCCCACGCCATCAAGGTGTGGCACGTCTACTGCACCAAAGCCAACAGGCGAATGATCATATCCATATTTATAGTCATTTACGTGATAGTCTCCATAGAATACGAGTGGGAGACCGTTAAGATCATGTTCGTCTTTAAGGGTTGCAGCACCCAGGCGAAGATCGCCAATCAGCAGATCATCACCGCAATCACCGCGAAGGTGATTGTCTAGCAGGTTACCCGTAATTTTATCAGAGTATTCCGTGCCGTCATATTCCACAAGTCCGTCAGGCAGCGGGAATGAAGCACCATCAGATTCAACAAGAACAGGTCCCTGGAAGCCATTTTCAGCGCGATCTATGTTGTTCAGTACAACCTCGATACCTGGTTGGTCGTGATCCTCTGGACAGTCATCCATGGGTTCAGGTTCTGGCTCAGGCTGTGGTTCAGGATCTGGCTTTTCCTTGGGGTCAGGCTCAGGTTCTGGCTCAGGCTCGGGTTCTGGCTCAGGTTCTGGCTCAGGCTCAGGCTCAGGTTCTGGCTCGGGTTGTGGCTCGGGTTGTGGCTCAGGCTCAGGCTCGGGTTGTGGTTCTACTACACCTGGGGGAGCGACTGGTACAAATAGTACTTCTTCCTCTTCAAAGTCTTCATCATCATCTTGAAATTCTTGATAATTTTCTTCACGGAAAAACTGCTGATTATCAAATGCAATAACAGGACGGGCGTTTAGATCCGGAATATCGCGGTTTATACCATCATCGTCATCATCACGTGAAAATGGATCATCTGGATTATCCGAGTCGTCTGTGGGGCGAAGACCTTCGGCACCTTGAAAATGTTGCGCCTGTGATCCACTGGCCTCGGGGAACATTTCACTGTTACCTTTAGCAGCATTTAAGAAATTGTTACTGTTGTTATAAGTTGAGGAATCATTTCCAGGTAATGGAGGAGGAGGGGGAGGAACGGGTACTTCTTCCGCTAGTGCTTGGACTTCTTGAAGCAGTTCATCAATCCCAAGACTTTCTAGATATCGGAACAATTGTTCCGGAGAATCAAAATCTTCGATACTAATTGTAAGACCGTATGGGCCATCATTTATTAGTTCGATGATTTCCTCAAGGTTTGCAAAATTCCAACCATCACCATTTCCAAAATCACTACTCATTTTTATTTGCTCCCTAATATAATAAAATCAATTATTATTAAATAAAAGACCAACTTAATACATACAAAAAAGTTGGCGCATAGATTACACCTAGTTTTATTATAGTGATGGGGAAGTTAAATAATGATTAATGAAATATGTTATAAATTATTAACAAATGTCAGAATTTTTTTAATAATTATATTTTTGTTATGGTTAGCGCTAATATTCTTTACCAAGTCGTGCTTGAATTCACTCGAAACAGATACTTTGCTTCTTAATATCTGGATTAGTTCACTGCTGTTCGAGATTTTATTTATTGGATGGTGTTCTGAAAGCTCTAGCAATAAATCTCTAAAGTTATTGTCATGAGGGCCATAGATCAGCTGACAGCCAAATTGAGCGGGCTCAACAGGGTTATGACCACCAACTGGTACAAGGCTTCCTCCCATAAAGACAAGATTACAGACAGCGTAAAACAAACCAGTTTCGCCTAATGTGTCCGCTACATAAACTTGGTCTGAATCTGCTGGACGGGGCGTTCTGGTTCTTAAGGAAGCCGACAAGGTGTGTTGCTTTGCCAAGTCTGCAACGTCGTTCCCTCTATTGGGATGGCGCGGGATAACAATCAGCAATGCATTCGGATGATCGGATAGTATTTCTTGGTGGGCATGCAGGATCAGTTCTTCTTCTCCTGGGTGTGTGCTAGCTGCCAGCCATACTGGACGCCCCTTAATTGATGATGCAAGGTCTTCTGCGATCTTGTGATCATATTCCAACGGCGGGGTTGTAAGCTTTAAGTTGCCAACCTGGTGGAAGGGCAGGGACGTTAGCTGCTCAAATCGTGTAGCATCACTTTTTGATTGTGCAAAGCGCACCGTGAAGAAGCGCATGATATGTCGCAGTAAGAATCTTGCGTACCACCAGTTCTTGAAGCTACCTTCTGATATTCGACCATTTATTAAGGTCAAAGGAATGTTGCGACAGTGAACTTCATACAGCAAGTTGGGCCACAGCTCCTGTTCTACCCACATCACATGATCAGGCTGCCAGTGATCAAGAAACCTGCCAGCCCATTTACGTGTGTCCATGGGTAGGTATTGATGTATTACCCCAATGGGGGCTAAAGTCTTTTCGGCTATTGCGGCAGCTGTCATTGTTCCTGTGGTCAGAACGACGTTAAAGCCTTCTTCTATAAGGGCGTGAATAAGGCTAACTGCCGAGCGCGTCTCCCCAACACTGGCGGCGTGCATCCACACAAGCTTTCCTTGTGGACGATTGACTGATGCTATCCCGTAACGCTCTTCTAAACGTTTTGGATCCTCTTTGCCTTTGAGAACTCTTCTTTTAAGGTAATTGGGTACGAACAGCGACAATGCGACTGTGATGATATTGTATACACAAAGAATGATGGATGCTGCCATCGGATGCCTCTAGAGACCCAGAACGTAGATATAAAGTGCAACAGCAATCGAGACCATCAAGCAGCTGTCTATTCTGTCTAGCACACCACCATGACCAGGAATAAGATGGCCAGAATCTTTAATATTAAAGCTGCGCTTGGTCCAAGATTCCAGCAGATCCCCAGCTTGAGCAAGCACAGAGACTATCAGGCCAGAGGCAATTGTTCCTGCTGGGCTGTAAGATGGATCATAAATTTCCAACAGAAAATAGACCGTCATTGTACATAAGGTTGTACCGCCTATAAATCCAGACCAAGTTTTTGCTGGACTTATGGCAGGGCAAAGTTTTGGTCCGCCTAATGTGCTGCCAACAAAATAAGCCCCAATGTCATAGGCAAAGATGCTGATCAAAAGAGAAATTGATAACAAAGCGTGATAGGCGTATACATCAATCAGCCAAAATGCGTAGCAACCAGCAGCGATGTAGGTTGAGCCAATAACTAGCCAGGATATTTTGCATAGAGGTGATTTTTCAGACGAAAAACAAATGCTAAACCACTCATAGAGTGCTAACACAGCAAAAAGGCCAATGATAGCCATGCTGCAGAAGCCCCCTAGGAATAATAAATAAAATGCCAAAGGAATAAGAACAATTGCTGACAAAACGCGCTTTAAAAGATTATTGCTCTTAAGTGACACTACCTGCTCCAAACCGTCGATTACGACTTTTAAAATTCTCGATAGCAGCATCTACATGGGTTTGGCCAAAGTCTGGCCAGTTATCTTTTACAAACATCATCTCTGTGTATGAGATTTCCCATAGCAAAAAGTTACTGACGCGTTCTTCACCACTTGTACGGATAAGCAGATCAACCTCAGGAAGATCATTAGATGATAGCGTTTTCGAGATCAGTTCTTCTGTTATATCATCTGGGTTTATGTCACCGGACTGTACTGCAGAGGCAATGTTCTTGACTGCTGATGTGATGTCTTCACGCGCACCATAGTTGACGCACAAGGTAAGGGTAAAAGCAGCATTATCTTTTGTAAGCTCTTCGGCGGCATCTAGACCATCGATAATATCTGTAGGGAATCTAGAACGATCGCCCATGATTTTAAGCCTGATTCCATTTTTATGAAGCTCAGCAACCTCACGTTTCAATGCATAGCGCAAGACCTTCATCAAGCCGCTGATTTCATCTGCACTGCGTTTCCAATTATCGCTGGAAAAGGCGTAGACAGTTAGACAGGTTACGTCGTGCTTTTTCAAGGCAGTTACCGTCCGCTTTAAGGCATCGAGACCCTGACGGTGTCCTTCAATCACTGGGAGGCCACGCGCACGAGCCCATCTGCGATTGCCGTCCATAATAATGGCAATATGACGCGGTGCAGGACCTTCACTTGATCCTTCAGGAGTACTTTCAGCAGTTTTTTTAGCGAACAATCGTTTTATCATTAAGTTAGACCTGTAATATATCCGCTTCTTTGTCGCTTAGAGTCTGGTCAATTGTTTTGATGAAGTCATCGGTTAGTTCTTGGATCTTATCTGAGAAACGATGTTGTTCATCTTCAGAAATATCACCATCTTTTTCTTGCTTTTTCAATGTTTCCATACCATCTCGTCGTACATTGCGGATAGCAATACGACTTTGCTCGGCATATTTCTTAGCAACTTTCGTCAGCTCAATGCGGCGTTCTTGTGATAGTTCAGGCAAAGGAACGCGAATAACGTTGCCTTCTGATGATGGGTTTAGACCCAGATCAGACTCACGGATTGCTTTCTCGACAATTGCCACCATTGACTGATCCCATACTTGAACAGAAATCAAGCGAGCTTCTGGCGTGCTGATGGTGCCTACTTGTGACATAGGCATCTTGGAGCCATAGCAATCAACCATCAAAGGCTCTAGCAAGCTGGTGGAAGCACGACCTGTTCTTAGACCAGAGAAGTCACGTGATAGAGACTCGATTGCCCCATCCATTCTCTTTTTAAGATCTGATATTAATTGCTCTGACATAATGTGCTTCCTTCTTATAATGAATCCAAAATTTCAGTATAGGTACCATTACCATTTAAAATTTGTGCAAGGTTTCCTGGGCGTTGAATTGAAAAAACAACAACCGGCAGTTTATTCTCTCTAGCCAAAGCAATTGCCGAGGCATCCATAGCTTGAAGATGCTCAACAAGTACACGAGAGTAGGTTATGCGGTTAAAGTGCTCAGCATCCGGATTTTTAACAGGATCTTCAGAGTACACACCATCAACCTTGGTGCCTTTCATTAGAACGTCACAGTTCATTTCCGAGGCACGTAGAGTTGCTGCTGTATCAGTTGTGAAATAAGGGCTGCCCGTTCCAGCTGCGAAAATGACCACACGACCACGTTCCAGATGGTGCATCGCACGTCTGCGAATAAAGGGCTCGCAAATAGATGACATCGGAACCGCTGACATAACGCGGATCTCCATACCAAGCTCTTCAAGAGAACTTTGTAGGGCCAGCGCGTTCATTACTGTAGCAAGCATACCCATCTGGTCTGATGTAACACGCTCGATGCCAATTGCTGCGCCCTGGACACCACGGAAAATATTACCCCCGCCGATAACGATACAGATCTGCTTTCCCATATCTTGGACCGCTTTAATGTCCTGAGATATACGCTTGATTGTTGACGCCTCAATCCCAAAAGGCTCAGAGCCCATTAGGACCTCACCAGATAGTTTTATCAGTATCCGGTTGTATGATTTAAGGCGAGATGCAGCATCGTTATCCATGGCGGGGGCTCGTCCTATTTATTATTGGCCTAGCTGTTCAGCAACCTCGGCAGCAAAGTCTTTTTCCTCTTTTTCAACGCCTTCACCCAAAGTAAAGCGAACAAAGCCTTTAACTTGGATAGGGGCACCAATTTCTTTAGCAGTCTTTTCGACAACATCTTTGACTTTATGGTCAGGATCCATAACAAAATCCTGCTCGACGAAGACAACTTGCTCGTAGAACTTGCGGATGCGACCTTCAATAATTTTCTCGATAACAGCCTCTGGCTTGCCAGATTCTTTCGCTTGTGCTTCATACATCTTGCGCTCAGCATCAACAATTGCTGAATCAAGATCTTCAACGTTTGCAGCCTGAGGACCTGTAGCAGCCACATGCATTGCAAGGTTTTTACCAAGCTGTTGCAGGGCAGACGCGTCACCAGTTGACTCAAGCGCTACCAAAACACCGATACGGCCAAGACCATCAGCAGTTGCGCCGTGGATGTAAGATACAACGGTTCCGTTATCTACAGACAGAGCATCATTACGACGGAAAACCATGTTTTCACCAATTGTCGCAATCAAGCTTGTTAGCTGTTCAGAAACAGATTTGCCTGCACCAGGATAATCCGCACCCTCGATGCTAGTCTTATCTGATGAGGAAGATGACAATGCAATTGATGCTGTGTCACGGACAAAGTCTTGGAAATCTGTGTTGCGAGATACAAAGTCTGTTTCAGCATTGATTTCAACAATTGCTCCACGTGTGCCTTCAGTTGCTACACCAACAAGACCTTCAGCCGCTGCGCGTCCGGACTTTTTAGCTGCTGATGACAGGCCTTTTTTACGAAGCCATTCAACAGCCTTTTCAATATCACCATTTTCTTCGCTAAGAGCCTTTTTGCAGTCCATCATGCCTGCGCCAGTTTTCTCACGAAGCTCTTTTACCATTCCAGCTGAAATTGTCATGATCTCAGTCCCTATTTTAAATTAAATGTCTACACTTGTGCTAATCAGAGTTTAGAAGAGCCTTACTTAGCAGGCTCTTCTTCTTTCTTCTTTGCAGTTGTTTTCTTAGCTGCTGGTTTCTTTTCAGCTTTGGCATCTGCAGCATCATCAGCTTTCTTAGCTGTTGCTTTTTTAGCAGGAGCCTTCTTTGCTGGCTCAGTCTCATCAGCTTTCTTGGCTGCAGCCTTTTTAGCAGGAGCTTTCTTTGCAGGCTCTTCAGCAGCTTCAGCTTTTGCCTTTTTAGGTGCAGCAGCTTTTTTAGGCTTCTCTTCTTTTGCTTCATCCTTTTTAGCAGCAGCTTTCTTAGGAGCAGCTTTTTTCTTAGCTGGCTTTTCTTCTGCAGTAGCTGTTAGGTCAATATCCTCGACGGGTCCTTCAGCAGAATCACCGATGTCAATACCAGCGGCAGACATCTGCGTTTGGATGCCTTCTAGGACAGCGCCAGAAACAAGCTCACAGAACAAACGGATTGAGCGCTGAGCGTCGTCATTACCAGGAATAGGGAACGTAATATCTGATGGATCTGCGTTACTGTCAACGATACCAACAACAGGAATTCCCATTTTGTTTGCTTCTTTAACAGCGGTAACTTCACGGTTCGTATCAACCACGAAAAGCAGGTCAGGTGTGCCACCCATTTCGCGGATACCACCAAGTGCACGCTCTAGCTTTTCAAAGTTACGGTTAAGTTGCAAAGTCTCTTTCTTTGTCAGACCATTGTTTTCGTCAGCCAAGATTTCCTCATATTCCTTCATACGAGAAATAGACTTAGAAACGGTCTTCCAGTTGGTCATCATACCACCCAACCAACGGTGGTTAACGTAGTACTGTCCAGCGCGCGTCGCATACTCAGCAATAATGCTGGATGCTTGCGGCTTGGTTCCTACGAACAGAACGCGTCCACCGCTCATAACAACATCATGCACAGCTTTGATAGCGTGATGTAGGCGTGGAACAGTTTTTTCTAGGTTGATGATATGTACGCTGTTACGAACACCATACAGGAATGGTTCCATTTTTGGGTTCCAGCGGCGTGGGTGATGTCCAAAGTGTACACCTGCTTCCAGCAGGTTGCGCATAGTAAATTTCGGTAGGGCCATGTGTTACTCCTTCTCCGGTTGGTCCTCCGCAGGTGTAGTCAATCTTCGATTGACACCGGAATGTCTCCTAACCAACTGGAAACAAAAACCTGCGTGCGAATTTATATAATAGGGTATACCTGTATAGACACAGGTTTGCAAGTAGTTTTCTACCGGATTAATCTTTTCAAATGCGGCCCACTGTTGTTGCTCAGATACATACTATTATGACTAAATGGCATATGAGCTATTTAAATAAAAATATAGTAATTTGGTTTTTAAATAATATGTATATTTAAGTTGTTAATGTATTGTAAGGTTTTAAATGTTCAATTATTCAAAATTTATTTTCATGTTCGTGTTAATTTGTGCTTCATTCTTAATGAAGAGCTCTCAATCTCTTGCTAGCAAAGAAGAGGTCTTTAATACAACTGCGCACGTTTCTTCACAGCACGTGAAGAATGATATTAAGTACAATGACAACGTAAGCATGGCAGCACAAAAGAACTTCATTACCTTGGGGCACGAGATCTTAGAGCGTGTTTATAATGAGGGATTGAGCCTTGAGAGTATCGATACATCTGGCTATTTCTTGCAAGGGATAATACCATTATTTATCAATGATAAGTTGCCAACTGACGAGACAGTTATAAATGCTTTTCATAATTTTGAAAAAGACCCGTATAAATCTCTAGGTATGATTTATGGTTACATGAAGAAATTTCATTATTCTAGCTTGACAAAATATGCAATTATTTCAAATGCCTATGCATGGATGAAATCTGCAAGCAGCCCCAAAATTGTTTTAAGACGCGTAAACTATCTGATGACTCTTAATTGTATCATGTGGGCTCTTTATGACCGTGCTGAAAAAGAGCAAAATGCGTTCTTCCCAAGGGGAGCGTTTATTCTGATTGATCCAGACCATAAGCTACATGACTATTTCTTTGCGTATACACAGATGGTATGTGGGGAACAAAAAGTTCTTGAGACTTCATATTTGAAAGCAAACAATAATTTCAGCTATCGCAGATTGCCTCAATATAGTGAAACAAGTCATCTTCCTGGTTTGTGTAAGACTGGGACTGGAATAGATTTCCGTGTTCGCGAAGACTGTGGTGTATTCACCATACTTCCTAACAGCCACAGCCATATTTTAACTGCTAAGCTAGTTTATGCCGAGACACAAAAAGAACAATTATTCTATATCAAGGGCGAGCAAATCGGTATGGGTTCAAAAGGGGCTGTGATTTGCCATGCAGCTAATTTTGCCTCAAAAGAATCCGGCAGCAAGGCCAGTAGCCGTCGTGAACGCGTGAAGGATATTCCTCAGGTGATTCTTCAGCTTATGGAAACTTTGCGTCATGAATACAAAATTGATGGGGCAGTTAAATCCGTACAGGGCTTGCTAAGATCAATTACCAAGCAAGTTGAGCAGTCTAAAGACAACTTATTATTTACCGAAAATTTTGGCGCATTGGTGAGCCTTCTAGAGGAGTATTATCCCAAGCAAAACCACACAATTCGTCACGGAAATGAAGTCCAGCTGGATATGGGTAAGCACATTCACAAAAAATAATAATCAGTTCTCAATATACGGGGCATTATGAATATTTAATGCCCCTTAATTGTCATCATATTCTGTCGCACGTATTTATCAGTATTTCCTTGGGCATGCACATGAAATTCGGCTATAAGAAGATCTTTGACAGAATCTTTCGGGGTGGCACGTTGAACAGCTTTTAAAGCCATGCGCTTTATTGCAAGAATGTCAGGTGTGCTAGCTTCGTCCCAGATGATGCCTAGTAACCCATACATATATGTATAAATCTTGTCTTTCAGCCGCAGTTTGCGCGCTTTGATATGATCAGCTGCGGCTTTGTCAGTGCATTCAATGACTATACTTAATAACAAATATGCTGGCACAACGTCATTCTGTATAATAGGTATGATCAGTTTTTCGTATGAAACCATATTGTCTGGGAGGCTTTTCGGAAGTTTAGCTTCAACGGTGTTGCTGGAAGCCAGTAAAAGGCTGATACACAACAGAAACTTACCAAGTATGTTCATAACCTTTTTCCTCTAGAGCTATTATTTTACCAGCATCAGACAGTATCTTTACCAAGTCATCATTTTGATCGCTAGGGACGCCCATGTGCCCGATATGCGTAATAGGAATTTTATGCTTTTTGGAAAGGAAGTCAATGTGGTCGTGATCCACAGGAGCAGCCGTAAAGATCAGTTGATAATCGTCCCCGCCAGTCAGTATCTTCTTGAATATGGCCTCTCTTTGGCTGTCATTTGCAGACATCAGCCTTTTTGTCGCTTTTGAGAGAGGGATGTTGTTTGCTGCAACATGAGCAATAAGATGCGAAGACTTGCATATATGCTGGAGGTCCGCAGCAAAACCATCAGAGATATCCACAGCTGCATGGGCAACCTCTAACAGATTTTCGGCAAACAGTATGGGTGGGTTGGGTACACGATAAGAATTTTTAAAGCGCTCTATATCATTATCGCTAGCGACATATTTTTTTCCTTGGAGAAAGTCCAGCCCAATTGTGGCATCGCCCAGATGCCCAGTCACATATATTCGATCGCCTGCACGTGCTGCGGATCTGTAGAGTGAGCGACGACTAGAAATACTGCCAATGGCGGTAATTGATATGGTCAGCACGCCGGGATTGCGAGTTGTGTCACCTCCCAGTAGCCGAATATTATACAGTTGCTGATCTTCTGCAAGGCTAGTACAAAAGTCTTTGATCCAATCTTCCGAGATACTGGTGTCTAAGCTGATTGATAAGGTGTAAGCTTCAGCTCGTGCCCCCATGGCAGCCAAGTCAGATAAATTGGCTCTAAGAGCTTTTTTTGCAATAGATTGAGGGCTTTCTGAAGGTATAAAGTGAACGCCAGCTATCAGAGTATCTGTTGTAACAACAAGCTGGCGCCCGGTTTGTATTGAAAAAACGGCAGCATCTTCATTGCGAAAGCTTTCACGATCTTCTTCCGGCAGAAGCGGATAGAAGTATTTTTCAATAATCGAGAACTCGCTTAACGCGTTGCCACTGTTATTCTTCGTCGAAATGACCGCCTTCACCTTCCCAGCCCCCCAAGCCGCTGATATTTTTTTCTTTGCCAAACTGATTTATAAACTGTTCAGTCTTCTTATCATTAGATTCTAGGTTAAGTTTCAGGTTGCGTGCAACCTTATCAAGTATTCCATTTACAAAAGCAGGTTCCTTGCGGGCATAAAAGGCTCGTGTGACTTCGATGAATTCATTGATAGTGACAGCAGGGTCAATATCAGATTCCATGATTAATTCGCCAATGCCGCTGCGCAGTATAGCGCGCAAAACGGATTCAACACGATTTATAGGCCAGCGGTCGGGCAGAGTAGGAATCAAAAGCTGGTCAATTTTTTCAAGATTATGCCAGGTGTGGCGCACAACCGTTTCGAAGTGCTTAATATCAACGATAATATCAGGCTCGTCAGGTTCAGCTGCGCAAAGTCTAAAGTTGATAAACTCATCCAAAACTTTGTCCAGTGGTGTTTCTGATTGCTCTAGCTGATATATTGCCTGTACAGCAGCTAATCTTGCCGTTCGGCGCGCGTGTCTTTTGTCACTTGAAATCGTCATACCTTAAAATCCCACTATAAAATCTAGAGACTATATTGCCTGCTTGTATCCCAAGTTTCAAGAACTAGCCACAGTTATTTTGATGTATTTTCCAAAGCAGCCGACCGTCCATGCCAAGTCAGGGCGAAAAATACAATGCCAAGTATGGCTGCGCCAACGAAAAGTAGGAAACCGCCGTCCCAACCATAGAGATCAACCATTTTTCCAACGCCAACACCACTGATTGCAGCACCAAGATATCCAAACGTTCCGTTCAGACCTGTTGCCAGACCGGCAGCTTTCTTGGAAGCAAAGTCAGTGACTGATATACCAGCCAAAACCTGCGGGCCGCTGACCAAGAATCCGACAAACCATAAGATGGCAGCATCAAGTACAGAATATCCTGCAGGGGCATACCAGAAATACAACAAAGCAGCGACAAGACCAGTCATATAAATAACGCTAACAGGGCCACGGCGTCCCTTAAAGACGCGATCAGAAATAAATCCTGCAAACAGGCCACCAAGAAGGCCGCCAATCTCTAGGGCAACAGTCTGCCAAGTGTAGGTCAGTAACTGGCTTCCCTTCATTTCCTGCAGCATAGTTGGGGCCCAGAACAAGACACCAAAGCGTACGGTATACAGACTCATGTTCGCCATACAGGTACACCAGACAAGCTTGTTCTTTACCACACGGCCTAGCAGTTCTTTATGGCTTAGGTTTTCGTCTTCTGCTTCTAGGTTATCAGTTGATAGCTTTTTATATACTTCAATCGGGGGCAGACCAACTGAGCTAGGCGTGTCTCGCAAGCGATTGATCAAGAAGAAGACGCCAATCATCGATAAAATACCAGGAACCAAAAAGGCTGCTTGCCAGCTATAGTATTTGATCAGATACCCAGCCAATATCGTACTAGCAAGCGTTCCGATTTGATGAGAAGCGCTCCACATGCCCCATTTTGTACCGATTTCTTTTGGACTGTACCAGTGCGTCAGTAGGCGTGCCACAGGAGGCCAACCCATTGATTGGAACCAGCCGTTCACACCCCAGAATATGCCAAGCATAAGAAGGCTCTCCCAGAAACCGATGAAAATGTTGACTAAGCCAGAGCCCAGCAACCCAAAAGCCATAAAGAAACGTGCGCGGGTTAGAAAAACGCGGCCGTTAGAATGGTCGCTGATATAGCCATTGAAAAACTTACCAAAGCCGTAAATGATTGAAAACGCTGTCGCGATACTGCCCAGTTGCGCTTTAGAATATCCAAACTCGCTGATCAGGGTAGGGTTTACCATCGCAAAGTTCATGCGCACCAGGTAAAAAGCCGCATAGCCCAATATGGTTGCGTACAGAACGCGAATGCGCCAGTAACGGTATTTCCTCTGATCAGTCGCCAGCATCTCTAACTGAGGTGCTGTTGAGGCCGTTTGCAATTCGTCTTTAATAACTTGGGCTGTATTTTTCAAAAAGTGATCTCGCAAAAAATAATCCTGATTTGCCTAAATTAGCAAAAATCCTCAACATTGCAACCATATTTATGTAACGATATGTTTCAGTTGAAGAAACCGAATGATGTTGCTAGAACATGAGTATAAATAAAAAGTGAGGTCAATAATGTTTAACGCAAAATCATATACTCCATCTTCCCGCGCATTTCCGCATGTCAGATTGCGCCGTAATCGGCAGCATCCTTGGCTGCGCAGATCAGTTGCTGAAACAACGTTAAGCGTCGATGACCTAATTCAACCAACCTTTATCAGAATGCCGCATGCCGAACGTGAAATACCGTCAATGCCAGGCATATACAGGCATACAGTACAAGAAGCTGTTGATTATATAGGTCGGATAGCAGATCACAAAATTCCGATGACGCATCTGTTTCCATACTATGATCCAGAAGATCGTCGCGAGAATGTACTTGAACTATTGTCCCCAGAAAATACATACTGCCAGGCGATTCGAGAGATTAAGAAATCATCTCCTGGGATTGGTATTATTGTTGATGTTGCCCTTGATTGCTATACCCAGCATGGTCAAGATGGCTTGGTACGTGACGGTCAGATTCTAAATGACGAAACGTTGGATGTTATCTCAGATTATGCGGTCACCCTGGCGGAAGCAGGCGCAGACATAATCGCCCCGTCGGAGATGATGGATGGTCGCGTAGGCGTCATCCGCCAAGCCCTAGATGCAGCTGGATACCAGCATGTGGGTATCATGTCTTATGCGGCCAAATATTCCTCTGCTTTGTATGGTCCATTTCGTGATGCGGTCGGGTCAAAGAAGTGTTTGGGCTTGGCTGACAAGCATACTTATCAAATGGACCCACGCAACAGCAATGAAGCTCTCCGCGAAGTTGAAATGGATATTCAAGAGGGGGCAGACAGTGTCATGGTAAAGCCTGGTACTTTTTATCTAGATGTCCTATATCGCGTTAAGGAAACATTTGGTGTGCCGACGTATGTCTATCACATCAGCGGTGAGTATTCGATGCTGAAGACAACCAGCGCTGCGGGCTATATCGATTACGAAGCAGCCATGATGGAAAACTTGATTGCTTTTAAAAGGGCAGGCGCGGACGGTATCCTTACCTACGCAGCAGAAGATTGTGCAAAAATTTTAGAACGTGGGGAATAATGTATAGATTTGTTTTATTAGGCAGTGTGTGTTTATTGCTTCAAGGTTGCTTGGGAAGTGTTTTTTTGGGACGCGATACCGATGTGTTTGGTGATAAGCCTCATTTAAGAACAGTCCCCGAGCCATCTGAAAAGATCCCAGATGCAGAAGTAGATCGTCAGGTTGAAGATAATAATGATGATTATCTCGAGGCGTTAGACGATAACCAGCAGCTGAGACAGGAATTGTTGCCGTAGGCGTTCCCAAGCTCCGGGCTTCCGCGGCTTGACACATAAATGTCCGGGATAAATTGGGAGAAGGAGTGGTAGCGTACATCCACTATGGATTTTAGGAGATAATTAGTATGAATGATTGCTTTTGAAGGGAGCAGAACTTTATTACTCTCCCCCGATTACCCCATACTCCGACTTTCCGCGGCTTGACCGCGGAATCCATTTAATTGTTTTATTTTA